>JAYFNP010000226.1:0-1676 GCA_034933385.1 Burkholderiaceae bacterium
AAGGGCAGACTCTACATCAGCGCCGTACTAATCTCGGGGTGCAGGTCAGCCGCGCCTGACTTGATCAACGGCCTTGGCGGTGGTTCCGGCTTCGGCGAGAACGACTACGTTCGTGCCGACGATCCGATGCAGAGCACGGGCATCGACATTACCGGCATCTTCGGCGCGAGCGGCGTGAAATTCGGCTCGAATTTCTACACCACGCTGTATATCAACAACAATGGCATGGTGACGTTCGGTTCCGGATACAGTGGTTTTACCCCGAATGGATTGAGTGCCGGAGTCAATAGCGGTGGTGGATTGCTGCCGGCGATTGCGCTGTACTGGACCGACCTCGATACCCGTACCGTAACAGTCCCGGTGAGCGCAGGCGGTACCTCGACCGGTACCAACCTGGTGCACTGGGATGTCGATACGGTCAACAAGAAAATCACCATCACCTGGGACGACGTTGGTGAGTTCAGCTATGGAACGACGTCGAAGCTAGCAGGCCAGATCATTCTGTCCGATGCCGGTTCGGGCAACATGGACATCGAGTTTCGCTACGAATACGTTGTTCCGCTCGACAGTCATACGGCGACTGCCGGCTGGAACGTCGGCGTGGCCAGCGGAACGGCTGGCGTCGATTATTACGAAATCCCAATTGCTTCCGGAACAACTTCGCCTAATGACGTATTGGCCGACCTGGATACGCGGGCCGGGAATACCGGGCTGGATGGCATCTGGCGTTTTTTCCTGCGCGACGGATCGGTGCTGAATGCGGATCTGTCTTACAGCCCGACTACTTTTGCGGAATCGACCGCCAACGACGGGTCGATTTCCACCGTTTCGACGCTTACATTAGTCGGTGACACGTTTACCGGCGCCAATGGCGTGATGGATGTCGCCGATTATTCCGTGTCCAATTTGCCAGCTGGCCTGACTGCCGTGATAACCAAGACCAGCAGCACGACGGCGACGCTGACGCTTACCGGCAATGCGGCAGCGCATGCGAATGCGAATGACATCAACAATTTGACGGTCACGTTCAACAATGCCGCATTTGTTGGCAATAACGCTAGCGCGATTCCGGGAACGACACAGAATTTGATTATCGATTTTGCTGCCGACTCCAACCATGCGCCAACAGCGCTCGGCGACTTGACATTGGCGGCAGTCAACGAAGATACGGCAGCACCTGCTGGCGCTGCTATCAGCAGCCTTGCCGGTTTGGCATTCACTGATGTCGACGGTGCCGGCACGCTGGGTGGCGTGGCCGTCGTCAGCAATGCGGCTGACGCGAACACGCAGGGGATATGGCAATACAGTACGGATGCCGGCGCGCACTGGAGCATTATTGGTACTGTCAGCGGTAGCGAAGCGTTGGCGCTGGCGGCCTCGACTTTGCTGCGGTTTGTGCCCGTGGCCAATTACAACGGCACACCAACGGGCCTAACCGTGCATGCAATGGACGATAGTGCCAATTTCTTTAGCAGTTCAGGTGCAACAGAGTCGCGAGTGACGGTGGATGCATCGCTGAGTGGTGGTACGACTGCCATTGCGACTGCGACCAATACCATCGGCACCAGCATTACGGCCGTGAACGATGCGCCAGTGATTACCGGGAGTGGCGGTAGTGTGGTATTCACCGAAGGTGCGAACGTTGCATCCACTCCGGTGGCAGTTCATACCGGTTT
>JAYFNP010000227.1:0-2694 GCA_034933385.1 Burkholderiaceae bacterium
ATGCTTCGCCCAACCCGCTCTCGACCGCCTGGCGCACGGTCTGTTCCGGATCGAGTTGCGGTTCCTGCGGCATGTAGCCGATCTTCAACCCCGGCATCGGGCGCGCTTCACCGATGATGTCGTTATCGACGCCGGCCATGATTTTCAACAGCGTCGATTTGCCAGCGCCGTTCAGACCAAGCACGCCAATCTTGGCGCCGGGGAAAAACGACAGCGAAATGTCCTTCAATATCTGGCGCTTGGGCGGGACGATCTTGCCCACGCGATTCATCGTATACACGTATTGAGCCATAGTATTTCTTGCTTAAAATTAAAGAGGAAAAATGTACAAACCGCAAGGATAACTGATGGCGCGGCCCGGCTGTTGTATTTTCCCCGTTTTACGTCTAGATAACGCATGATTGTTTGTGCAATATTCTTGCGTTTTCAGAATGTTTAGCCTATCGTCCAGTCGCAACAACTTTACATTTTCTTACATTTGGTGCTCGTTTGGCCTCTCGACCCACAACCCATAACAGCGGAATCGCTGCACTGGCCCTTGCCGCCATCGGCATCGTTTATGGCGATATCGGCACCAGCCCGCTGTACACGATGAAAACCGTATTCTCGGCGGAGCATGGCTTGGCGCTGAACGCGGCCAACCTGCTGGGCATCGTGTCGCTGATCATCTGGGGGCTGACGTTCATCGTGTCGCTGAAATATGTGACGTTGATCCTGCGTGCCGACAACCGCGGCGAAGGTGGCATCATGGCGCTGATGTCGCTGGCGCTGTCGTCGCTGCCGGGGAAATCCCGCTGGCAATACCCACTGATGCTGATCGGTGTGTTCGGCGCAACCATGTTCTACGGCGACAGCGTGATCACGCCGGCGATTTCCGTGCTGTCGGCCATCGAGGGACTGGAAGTGGCCGCGCCCGGGATGAAACCGCTGGTGGTGCCAATCACCGTCATCGTGCTGGTCGGGCTGTACGCGTTCCAGGCGCGCGGCACCGCCGGCATCGGCAAATGGTTCGGCCCGATCATGCTGGTCTGGTTTGCCGCGCTGGCGACACTGGGCGTAATCAACATCATCCGTACGCCGGAAATCCTGGCAGCGCTCAACCCGATGCATGCGTTTTCATTCTTGATCCGCAACAAGGTCATCGCGTTCATCGCACTGGGCGCCGTCATGCTGGCCTTCACCGGCGCAGAAGCGCTGTATGCCGACATGGGCCATTTCGGCGCCAGGCCGATCCGCATCGCCTGGTCGCTGGTCGTATTTCCGGCGCTGGCACTGAACTATCTCGGCCAAGGCGGCCTGCTGATGTCGAATCCGGCCGCGATCTCGAACCCGTTCTATCAGCAACTCGGCGCGTGGAGCATTTATCCATTGGTGGCATTGTCGACCGTCGCCACCGTGATCGCATCGCAGGCAACCATTTCCGGCACATTCTCGATGACCAAGCAGGCGATTTCGCTGGGTCTGCTGCCGCGCATGAAAATCATCCATACGTCCGACCAGGAAATTGGCCAGATTTACATGCCGATGGTCAATTTCATGCAATTCGTCGCTGTCGTCGTTACCGTGATCGAATTCGGTTCATCCGACGAGCTGGCCGCCGCTTATGGCATCGCCGTTACCGCGACCATGGCGCTGACGACGATTCTGGCGTTCTTCGTCATCCATTATCACTGGAAATTCAACCTGGCCGGCAGCATCGGCATCACCGGCCTGTTTTTTGTGGTCGATATCACACTGTTGTCAGCCAATACCATCAAGATTTTCGAAGGCGGCTGGTACCCGCTACTGCTGGGTCTGGGTCTGTTCGCCATCATGATGACCTGGAGAAAAGGCCGCCAGCTGGTGACGGAAAACCTGAAAATGCATGCGATACCGCTAGAAGGATTTATGGAATCGCTGTTTCTGGTACCGCCGCCGCGCGTGCCCGGCACGGCGATTTTCCTGCGCGGCGAAGTCGATGGCGTACCGCATGCCATGCTGCACAACCTGAAGCACAATCAGGTGCTGCATGAACGCGTCGTGTTCCTGACCATCTTCATGCAGGAAGTGCCGTGGGTGCCCATCCAGGAACGGATACAGATTATCGATTTCGGCCACGAGTGTTATCAGGTCAATGTCCAGTATGGCTTCAAGGACGAACCGGACATTCCGCAAGTGCTGGAATTGTGCCGTGAACACGGTCTCGACATCGATCTAACGGCAACTTCGTTTTTCATTTCGCGCCAAACCATCATTTCGACACCCAATGGCGGCATGAACCCATGGCGTGAACACCTGTTCGTGATGTTGTCGCGCAATGCGCGCGGCGCTGCCGATTATTACCGCATCCCGACCAACAAGGTAATCGAACTCGGCACGCAGATTGAAATTTGATCGGCGCGAACGTCTGTACCCATGAAGTTGCCAGCTAATTCTGGCGGCCAGCCGGTGTTTCATGGCCGGTTTCAGCGCCGCACTCGCAGTGATTTTGCCTTTATGCGTTGCATCAAGCATAATGTGACGCCATTCAAAACGAATGCCCGACCCTCGTCATCATCCCGTTCCACTGCCGTGATGCTTTTTCCGCCGCTTTTTTTGACTGCCGATGATTTCAATACTGGTTAGTTTTCTCGTTGCGCTGATTGCCACCGTTTTCGTCATCCGGCTTGCAAAACGGAACGGGAAAATGCTCGATCAGGTGAATCACCAGGTGCA
>JAYFNP010000228.1:0-1526 GCA_034933385.1 Burkholderiaceae bacterium
CCAGGACCGTTCGACATGAAAATGCCGTCCGGATTCAGCGCAATCGCATCTGCGGCAGTCGCCTGAGCCGGCAGCACGGTCACCTTGCAACCGCGCTCGGTCAGCATCCGCAGGATATTGCGCTTGACGCCATAGTCGAAAGCCACCACGTGGTATTTACTTGCGGCCTGTTTGCCGTAGCCCGCACCGAGTTTCCATTCGGATTCAGTCCACTCGTACGGCTGAGCCGTGGTCACGACCTTCGCCAGATCCATGCCTGATATGCCAGGGAACGAACGCGCCAGCGCCAGTGCCTTTTCGGCATCCGTCCCGACAAAAATCGCACCATTCTGAGCCCCCTTCTCGCGCAGCACGCGGGTCAGGCGGCGCGTATCGACGCCGGCGATTGCGACAATGTTTTCAGACGCGAGGTATTCAGACAGTGTCTGCGTCTTGCGGAAATTCGATGTCAGCAGCGGCAAATCCTTGATTACCAGGCCGGCGGCATGGATGTGCGACGATTCGACGTCTTCCGGATTAATGCCGGTATTACCGATATGCGGATAGGTCAGCGTAACGATCTGACGGCTATAACTCGGATCGGTCAGGATTTCCTGATAGCCGGTCATCGAAGTGTTGAACACGACTTCGCCGATCGCATGACCGGCAGCGCCTATCGAAATGCCGCGAAAGATGGAGCCATCGGCAAGCGCAAGAACAGCCGGGATGGCGTGGCCAGAGAGAAAGGGCAGCAAGGGTAACTCCTGAGTTGTACCGCAGCTGCGCCGCTCCCAACGGCCGGGATGCCAAACTGGACAACGGGTTCGCGCGATCGGAACGCGTGGAAGAGGGGTATGCGCTACGGTGTGTATTGATTCAGCCTAACATGTAATTCTACTTGAATTCGATATTGCCGGCAAACGGGCTACAGCCCCCCCTCCGCCATGATAAGCCACAACGTTGAAACTGATTCAAAGGGTAGAATGCATGCCTCACAGCACGATTTTCTCGCAGCACTTAAATCTTTTCGACAGCCTTTTTGCCACGATTATGGAGTCTAACATCGTGAACGACCGCCAACGTCCAACCTCGCTGGCCGACTTGTATCTGTCATTTACTTGGCTCGCATTGCAAGGCTTCGGCGGCGCATTGGCGGTCGCACAACGCGAACGAGTCGAACGCAAGCGCTGGTTGACGCTTGAAGAGTTCGCCGAGGAATGGGCCGTTGCGCAAATTCTGCCCGGTCCCAATGTCTGCAACCTAGCGGTGATGCTGGGCGGACGCCATTTCGGCAAAATAGGCGCCACCGTCGCGCTGGCTGGCATGCTATCGCTCCCACTGTGCCTGATGCTGCTGATTTCCTTGGCCTACATCCATTTTGCCAGCCTGCCCGGCGTCGCCGGCGCGCTGCGAGGCATGAGTGCTGTTTCAGCCGGGCTGATCGCGGGAACGGGACTGAAGTTCGTCAGCACGTTCAAAACGCATCCGCTTGGCCCGCTATCGTGCATCATCCTGGCGATAGCCGTCTTCTTTAAAGTCGGTCTGCT
>JAYFNP010000229.1:0-2903 GCA_034933385.1 Burkholderiaceae bacterium
GCGCAGGTGTTTGCTCGATCCTGTCGCAGTTGGCGCGTGAAGGCCGCCTCAAAGTGGTTGAAAACTTCTCGGTGGATGCGCCAAAGACCAAAATGCTGGTGCAGAAGCTGAAGGGCATGGGGCTTGAGTCCGTCATGCTGATTACTGACGGCTTCGACGAGAACCTGTATTTGGCCTCTCGCAATTTGGCTAACGTGCTGGTAGTTGAGCCGCGTCAGGCCGATCCTGTATCGCTGATTTATTACAAGGACATCCTGATCACCAAGGCGGCACTGGCTAAGATTGAGGAGATGCTGGCATGAACGCAACAGTAAAACATAGCGAAGAACGCTTGATGAAAGTATTGCTGGCGCCGGTCATTTCCGAAAAGGCTACGTTTTTGGCAGACAAGAGCGAGCAGGTCATGTTCCGTGTATTGCCGGATGCGACCAAGCCTGAAATCAAGGCTGCAGTAGAACTGCTGTTCAAGGTGGAAGTCGAATCTGTGCAGGTTGCCAATCGGATGGGCAAGCAAAAACGGTCTGGCAGATTCATCGGCCGGCGTAATCATGCAAAGCATGCTTTCGTTTGCCTGAAGCCGGGTCAGGAAATCAACTTCACCGAGGAGGCTAAATAATGGCACTCGTTAAAGTCAAGCCGACGTCCCCGGGACGTCGCGGCATGGTAAAGGTTGTTAATCCTGACCTTTACAAAGGGCGTCCTCACGCGGGTCTGATCGAGAAAAAATCGAAGAGCGCTGGCCGCAATAATAACGGCCACATTACAACACGCCATATCGGCGGTGGTCACAAACACCACTACCGCGTGGTCGATTTCCGGCGCAACAAGGATGGCATTTCTGCGAAGGTCGAGCGTATTGAATACGATCCGAATCGTTCTGCACATATTGCCCTGTTGTGTTATGCCGACGGTGAACGGCGCTACATCATTTCTCCGAAAGGCTTGTCCGTTGGAGATCAGGTGTTGAATGGTTCGGAAGCACCGATTAAGGCGGGTAATTGCTTGCCGATTCGCAATATTCCGGTTGGTACCACTATTCACTGTGTCGAAATGCTGCCGGGCAAGGGCGCACAAATGGCGCGTACTGCTGGTGCAGCGGTCGTTCTGATGGCGCGTGAGGGGATTTATGCTCAGGTGCGCTTGCGCTCTGGCGAGGTGCGCAAGGTTCATATTGAGTGCCGCGCGACTATTGGCGAAGTGGGCAATGGTGAGCAAAACCTGCGCAAAATCGGCAAGGCCGGTGCAATGCGCTGGCGAGGCGTGCGTCCGACGGTTCGTGGCGTTGTCATGAATCCTGTGGATCACCCGCATGGTGGTGGCGAGGGCAGAACTTCGGCTGGCCGTCATCCGGTATCGCCGTGGGGCCAAAAGACCAAGGGCATGAAGACGCGCAGCAACAAGCGTACGACTTCAATGATTGTCTCACGCCGTGGCAAGAAATAAGGGGTAGCACATGACACGTTCATTGAAAAAAGGGCCTTTCTGTGATGCCCATTTGGTAAAAAAAGTTGAGGCTGCACAAGCGTCCAAGGATAAGAGGCCGATCAAGACTTGGTCGCGTCGCTCGACTATCATGCCGGATTTCATCGGTCTGACGATCGCAGTCCATAACGGTAAGCAGCATGTACCGGTTTATGTTTCTGAAAACATGGTTGGTCACAAGCTGGGCGAATTTGCGTTGACGCGCACATTCAAAGGCCATGCCGCAGATAAAAAGGCTAAGAAATAAGGTCCAATGATGGAAACTAAAGCTACTCTCCGTGGAGTGCGTCTGTCAGCGCAGAAGGGGCGCCTAGTTGCCGATCAGGTTCGCGGCAAAAAGGTTGACCAAGCCCTGAATATCCTGGCATTCAGCCCCAAAAAAGGAGCGGACATTATCAAGCGTGTGCTGGAGTCCGCAATCGCTAATGCTGAGCACAATGATGGTGCGGATATCGATGAACTGAAAATTTCGTCGATTTACGTTGAAAAGGGTACTACCATGAAACGATCCTCCACTAGAGCCAAAGGCCGCGGTGATCGTATTTCCAAGCAAACCTGTCACATTTACGTGACTGTCGGCAATTAAGGGAGTCACGATGGGACAGAAAATTCATCCGACAGGATTCCGGCTCGCAGTGGCCCGTAACTGGGCATCGCGTTGGTACGCAGGCAACAACAATTTTGCCTCCATGCTGAATGAGGATTTGAACGCACGGGCTTATCTGAAAAAGAAGCTGAAAAGCGCTTCTGTTGGACATGTAGTTATCGAGCGTCCTGCCAAGAACGCACGTTTTACCATTTTCAGTTCACGTCCTGGCGTCGTGATTGGTAAAAAAGGTGAGGACATTGAGGTTCTTAAGTCCGAGTTGACCAAGATTATGGGCGTTCCGGTTCATGTGAATATCGAAGAAATCCGTAAGCCGGAAACCGATGCGCAACTGATCGCCGATTCGATTACCCAGCAGCTGGAAAAACGGATCATGTTCCGCCGCGCAATGCGTCGTGCGATGCAAAACGCGATGCGACTCGGAGCACAGGGTATCAAGATCATGTCGTCCGGGCGTCTGAACGGAATCGAAATCGCACGGAAAGAATGGTATCGCGAGGGTCGTGTACCGCTGCATACGCTGCGTGCCGACATAGATTATGGCTTCAGCGAGGCGCAAACGACCTACGGCATCATCGGTGTCAAGGTTTGGGTATACAAGGGGGACAGGCTCGCCGATGGTGAGGCGCCAACTGTCGAGACGGTTGCCGATGACGACAAAAAACGTCGTGGTCCGCGTCGCGATGATGGTCGCCCGGCTGGCAGAGGACGTCCAAAGCGTGCAGACGCTCAGGGTGCACCAGCAACAGCTGCTCCGGCGTCTGTGGCGAAACGGGTGCGCACCAGGAAAGCCGAAGTGGCCGTGGATGGTACG
>JAYFNP010000230.1:0-5580 GCA_034933385.1 Burkholderiaceae bacterium
CGGCTCCACCAGATCCATGCCCCTCTTCCCGAGTATCCTCGTCAGCCCGTAAGTACAACAGCAACGTCAGGCGCGCAATCTGGCGCCAAGACGGGTACTGGCGGCAGCCACCATCGCTGCCATGGCCGCCTCTACCGTATCGTCCTGCAACGTCTTGTGAGTATCTTGCAAGGTAAAACGGAAAGCAAGACTTTTTTCGTCATTTTCCAAACCTTTGCCACGATATTCGTCAAATAAAACAACAGCTTGGACGATTTGACAAACCGAGTTCGACTGTCTCTCGATATTCAGCACATCGAGCAGTTCCTGTGCCGGAACCGATTGTTTGACAACCAGCGCCAAGTCGCGCGAGACCGCCTGGAAACGGGAAATCTCGCGATAAGCCGGCACAGCGCGGCGTTGCAGCGCGGCCGCCTCGACCTCGAACACCACCGGCGCCAGCGGTAATTCATACTTCTGTTGCCAGCGCGGATGCAGTTCGCCGATGAAGCCGATATCCCGACCATCGAGCTCGACCCGCGCACAACGTCCCGGATGCAGCGCCGGATGTTCCATTTTCGCAAAGCGCAGAATTTGCGGTGCAAACAAGGCTTCCAGATCCGCTTTCACGTCGAAGAAATCGACATTTCGGGTCGGCACGCCCCATTGCTCCTCGACCGCCGTGCCATAAGCCAGTGCTGCAACCCGCTTCGGCTGCTGGTAACCGGCCACGCTCAACGGGCCATCCTGTTTGATTTCATTGCGCAAGAATACCGCGCCGACTTCGAACACCCGCACACGGTTCAACCGGCGATTCAGGTTGGTACGTACATTCGCAATCAGGCTGCCAATCAGCGTCGTACGCATCACGCTCATCTGGCTGGCGATCGGGTTCAGCAATTTCACCGGATTCGCGTTTGCGGCGAAATCGGCTTCCCAGCTTTCTTCGACGAAGCTGTAATTCACCACTTCCTGATAGTCCAGATCGGCCAACTGATAACGGACGCGGAACGGCGAGCGTTCACTTTCCGGTGCAATGCGCATTACGTTCGGCGCGACCGGCGGCAATTCCGGAATCTTTTCGAAACCGTAGACGCGCGCGATTTCCTCTATCAAATCGACTTCGATCTCGAGGTCGAAACGGTACGACGGCGGCGTCACCGTGAACGATCCCGGCTGCTGTGTGAACGGCAAATGCAGTCGTGTGAAAATCGCGGCAACCTGCTCGTCGGTGAACGGCACGCCGATCACCTTGTTGGCGCGCGCGGTGCGCATCGTCACCGGCTGGCGCTTCGGCAGATTGACGATTTGGTCGTCGATTGGCCCAACTCTGGTTTGGCCTTCGACGCCGCAGATGTCCAGCACCAGCGCGGTAATCCGCTCGATTTGCGCAACCGTGCCGGCGAAATCAACGCCGCGCTCGAAACGGTGCGCCGCATCAGTAGTGAAATTGAAACGGCGCGTGCGCCCCTGAATCGCGTGCGGATGCCAGAACGCCGCCTCGACAAAAATGTCTTGCGTCTCCAGCGTCACCGCGGTGCGCTCGCCGCCCATGATGCCGGCCAACGATTCGATACCGTTGTCGTCGGCAATCACGCCGACCCAATCGTCGACTTCGACCGTGCTACCGTTCAGCAACGCAACCGATTCGCCCTTCCTGCCCCAGCGAATATCCAGTCCGCCCTGCACCTTGCTCAAGTCATAAATATGGCTTGGCTGGCCGGCTTCGAGCATTACGTAATTCGAGATATCGACCAGCGCCGAAATCGGCCGCTGGCCGCTGCGTTCCAGGCGCTGCTTCATCCAGTCCGGCGTTTCTGCCTTGGCATTGATGCCACGGATCACCCGACCGGAAAAGCGCCCGCACAAATCCGGCGCAGCGATCTTCACCGGCAAGGTGTCGCCCATCGTTACGTCTGCCACCTGGTGCGGCGGCGGCGTCAGCGGCGTGCCGGTCAATGCCGACACTTCGCGCGCGACGCCCAGCACCGACAGGCAATCGGCCTTGTTCGGGGTCAGCTTGATGGTGATCTTTTTATCGTCCAGCGTGCAGTAGTCGCGGATGTTCTGGCCAACCGGCGCATCGACCGGCAAATCCATCAGGCCGGAGTGGTCTTCCGAAAGTTTCAGCTCGCGCGCCGAGCACAGCATCCCTTGTGACTCGACCCCGCGCAACTTGCCTAACTTGATCGAAAACGGCTTGCCATCCTCGTCCGGCGGCAATTGCGCGCCGATCAAGGCACACGGAACCAGCATGCCGGGACGTACGTTTGGCGCGCCGCAAACGATATTCAGCACCGTACCGGTACCGGCATCAACCTGACATACGTGCAGCCGGTCGGCATTCGGGTGTTTCGCGACTTCCAGCACTTTGGCGACGACGATTTTCGAAAAAGGCGGCGCAACCGGTTCGACTTCTTCGACTTCGAGACCGGACATGGTCAGCAAATGCGCCAGTTCGTCCGAACCGATGTCCGGATTGGCCATCGTGCGCAGCCAGTTTTCTGAGAATTGCATGGTTAACTTTCGGCAGAATCAGTTGAATTGTTTCAAAAAGCGCAGGTCGCCTTCATAGAACAGGCGCAAGTCATTGATGCCGTAGCGCAGCATCGTCAGGCGCTCCAGGCCGGAGCCGAACGCGAAACCGATGTATTTTTCCGGATCGATGCCCATATTCTTCAGTACCACCGGATGCACTTGTCCGGCACCGGACACTTCGAGCCAGCGTCCCTTGAGCGCGCCGCTGCCGAACGCGATGTCAATCTCGGCCGAAGGCTCGGTAAACGGGAAATACGACGGGCGGAAACGTACCTGCAAATCGTCGGTCTCGAAAAATGCACGCACGAAATTCAGATATACCCCTTTCAGATCGGCGAAACTGATATCTTCGTCAATCCACAATCCTTCGACCTGATGAAACATCGGCGAATGGGTCGCATCGCTGTCGACACGGTAGGTACGCCCCGGCGCGATCACCTTGATCGGCGGCCGGTTCATCCGCGCAAAGCGCACCTGCATCGGACTGGTGTGCGTACGCAGCAGCAGCGGCTTGCCCTGGGTGTCGTTGCCGTCAATGTAAAACGTATCCTGCATCGAGCGTGCCGGATGGTTTTCCGGGCTGTTCAAGGCGGTGAAATTGGTCCAGTCGTTTTCAAATTCCGGCCCATCGGCAACCTCAAAGCCGATCCAACCGAAAATCTGCTCAATCCGCTCCCAGGTGCGCATCACCGGATGGATGCCGCCCCGGCTCCGGCCGCGACCGGGCAACGTGACGTCGATCGCCTCGGCATTCAGCCGCGTCTGCATCTGAGCATCCGCCAGCGCAGCGCGACAACTGTTCAGCGCCGTCTCGATCCGATCCTTCGCCGCGTTGATGATCGCGCCCTGCGCCTTGCGCTGCTCGGGCGGCAGTTTGCCCAAGCCCTTCATCTGTTCGGTGATCTGACCGGTCTTGCCAAGATATTTCGCCTTGGCGTTCTCAAGTGCGGCGGCATCCGGCGCGGCGGCAAAATCGGTCTGCGCCTGGACAACGAGCTGTTCTAACGAACTCATGCGAATCTTTCGTGCATTGAAAAATAAAAACGGGGCAAAGGTGAAAACCCGTGCCCCGCCTGTTATGGCCCCGCCCGAAAGCGGTGCTGATGTTACTTACGCAGCGAGATTGGCTTTCACCTGATTGACAATCGCGGCAAACGCCGGCTTGTCAGTCACCGCCATATCGGCCAATACCTTGCGATCAAGTTCAATCGCAGCTTTCTTCAAGCCGTTCATGAACACGCTGTACGTCAGGCCGTGCGCGCGCGACGCCGCGTTGATGCGGGTAATCCACAATGCGCGGAATACGCGTTTCTTGTTGCGACGATCACGATAGGCATATTGGCCGGCACGCATCACCGCCTGCTTGGCGACACGATAGACGCTACTGCGGCGACCGCGATAGCCTTTGGCTTGCGCCAGCAATTTCTTATGACGGGCCCGTGCTGTGACCCCACGTTTTACTCTAGGCATGGTTTCTCCTTGATAGTGAGGTTAGGCGTTGGGCATCATACGCGTGACGGATAAGACGTCACTAGCATGCACGTTGGTCGCACCACGCAACTGGCGTTTCATCTTGGTGGATTTTTTCGTCAGGATGTGGCGTTTGAAAGCCTGGCCGCACTTGACCGTGCCACCCGGGCGCACGCGGAAACGCTTCTTGGCTCCGCTTTTGGTTTTTATCTTTGGCATAGCAATTTTGTCCTTTCGGACAACTCCATTTTTATATGATTGCAGGTGGCAACATCATGCTGCTCTTGGATGCCTGCTTTCACTTGTTAACGACAGAATCGTGTCTGCCGTTCTTGTGCAACCCGCCCTTCGGACGTTTCGCGCAATTTTCTGATCGGTTGAGGACAGAGTACACTGCGCTAAACTCTGTCCCGCAATTTGTTATTTTTTCTTCTTCGGCGCCATCACCATCACCATCTGGCGCCCTTCCATCTTCGGAAACTGTTCAATCTGCGCATACGCATCCAGGTCTTCCTTCAGACGCTCCAGCATCCGAAAACCGATATCCTGATGCGCCATTTCACGCCCACGGAAACGCAGCGTGATCTTGCACTTGTCGCCTTCATCCAGAAATTTGACGATATTACGCAACTTGATATTGTAATCGCCGTCGTCGATCCCCGGCCGGAACTTGATTTCCTTGACCTGGATGACCTTCTGTTTCAGCTTGGCCTCGTGCGCCTTTTTCTGCTCCTGGTATTTGAACTTGCCGTAGTCCATCAACCGGCAAACAGGCGGGCTTGCATTCGGCGCAATTTCAACCAGATCGACGTTCGCTTCTTCCGCCATGTGGAAGGCTTCGGTCAGATTGAGAATGCCGATCGGTTCATTGTTGACTCCAATCAAGCGCACTTCTGCGACCGTTATTTCGCCATTAATGCGATGCGACTTGTCAGTAGCTATTGTCGTTTCCTTTAAAAAAGTTAATCCGTGCTCGTTGCGCCCGGCCCTTATCGATTCAGGCTCTGGAAGCCACTTCCTGGCTGAGACGTTCCACCAGCGCATCGAGCGTCATTACGCCCAGATCCTGGTTGCCTCGCGCCCGCACGGCGACGGTATTTGCCTCCCGCTCCTTGTCCCCTACCACAATCAGATAAGGCAGGCGTTGCATGGAGTGGTCGCGTATTTTATAGGTAATTTTCTCGTTGCGCAAATCGGCCCGCACCCTAAACCCTTGTTTTTTCAGGTTTTGCGCAACAGTTTGGGCATATTCCGACTGTCCCTCGGAGATATTCAGCACAATCACTTGTTCGGGAGCCAACCAAAGCGGCAGCGCGCCGGCATGGTTTTCTATCAACATGCCGATGAAACGCTCCAGCGAACCAAGAATCGCGCGGTGCAACATCACCGGAATCTTGCGGCTGTTGTCTTCGGCAACATATTCGGCGCCAAGACGCACCGGCATCGAGAAATCGGCCTGAATCGTGCCACATTGCCACATCCGACCAATCGCATCTTTGAGCGTATATTCGATCTTCGGACCGTAAAACGCGCCTTCTCCCGGTGAAATCTCGTATTCGCAGCCGGAACGCTTCAGCGATTCGATCAGCGCAT
>JAYFNP010000231.1:0-5994 GCA_034933385.1 Burkholderiaceae bacterium
TGAGAAAAAATGGAAGATGCCACCCGTTACCTGGAAGCAGGCTGCCAATCAATTCGCTATCCTGTTCGGCGAACGTTTCACCAATGCGATGTACTGAGATTTTTAACCCGACCTCTGCACACAAAATTCCTGACACTACCCCAAACTGCTGTGCCTGCGCCGTCTTTAATCTGGTTTTTCCAGACTTGCTGGATGAGCGCGACGACCGCATCAGGCATCGGTACGTAATCCAGTTCAGAAGCCATCGCGCCTCCGTTTTTATAAGACCAATTAAAGAAATCCAGAATAGCTTTGCCCTTGGCAGCCTCCGGCTGCGTGGCGCTCAACAAGATGAACGATGCGCCAGTAATTGGCCAGCTTGAGGCACCCGCCTGATTCGTCAGCACCACACCAAACCCCGGCGTGCCGGCCCAATCGGCGTTAGCCGCCGCTGCCTGGAAGCTGGTCTGCGTGGGTTGCACGAACTGACCCTCTCGGTTTTGCATTTGCGCATGTGGCATCTTGTTGGACTTGGCGTAGGCATATTCGACATAACCGATTGCCCCATCAAGGCGTTGGACATTGGCGGCCACGCCTTCATTGCCCTTACCACCCACTCCGGTCGGCCATTTCACTGCCGTGCTGGCACCGACCTTTTCTTTGAATTCTGCGCTAACCTTGGACAAGTAATCGGTCCACAGGAATGAAGTCCCGGATCCATCAGCGCGGTGCACTACCGTGATGGCAGTTGCAGGCAATTTCAGCTCGGGATTGAGCTTGGCAATCTCCGGAGCGTTCCAGTAAGTTATCTTCCCTAAATATATGTCCGCTAATACTGAGCCAGTCAGTTTTAACTCGCCTGGCGCCACATTTTTAAGATTTACCACCGGCACTACCCCACCCATCACAACGGGGAACTGCACCAAGCCAGCTTCCTTGAGTTCCTCCTCTTTCAGCGGCATGTCAGACGCGCCAAAATCCACTGTTTTGGCTTTGATTTGCTTGATGCCAGCGCCGGATCCGACTGACTGGTAGTTGAGGCTGACTCCGCTGCTCTTCTGGTAGGTATCAGCCCATTTGGAATAGATCGGGTACGGGAAGGTTGCGCCTGCACCTGTGATGCTGGTTACTTTCTGCTCACTGCATGCCGCCAACAGAGCTGACGTGGCCAAACCTAGCAGGAGAACTTTCCCTAGACTCTTTAGTTTCATCGTGTGCTTTCTTACATTCGAAAAAAATTTTCTTACCGCGAGATGATCCGGATAGGCAAAATCTGGTACGCGCCACCCAGTCCATCACCCTATCGGGAGATCGGCAACCTGCTGAACCCATGACGAGCCATGACAATCCGGCCTGATACGGTAGCCCGTTTGAAGTCGCGGACAATTCAACATCATCAAACACATGTGAACTTATGTTTCCTCTTGGATTTTGGCCTGGCGACAGCGCCACGTTATGCACCGTCGTTGACTCCGGCTTCCCCATGCTCACACGTATATTCGAATCTATCTGAGCATATTGTGAGGCGCAATTATTACTTCCCGATGACACACTGTCGTGTCACTGATACTGTCCACCTTGGCACAAAACGGTTGAATAAAATTTTACAAATCAACATGTTGACGGTTATAATTAAATAATTATCTGAGATGATCGGCCACCGCGAAAATCATCATTCCATGAAATCTTCAGTGCCAACAATCGCATGGGACGACAAACTGGCAACGGGCCTGGCCGATGTCGACGCCCAGCACAAGCAACTGTTCGACATCATCAATCATTTCGGTGCGATATACGCCAGCGGAACCTCGTCAAGCCAACTCGCTGCCGCCCTGCAAAAGCTGAAAAAACGACTCGCTGTTCATTTTGACCATGAATCGGAACTGATGCAGCGTCATGCGATCAATCCGACGCATCGCGAACTGCACATGCGCGCCCACGATAGCTTTGCCCAACAACTGGATCGCACCAGCTATCTGGTCGCCAACAATCCTGATACTACGGTCACTCTCCTGCTGGATTTTCTGGCTGAATGGATGGTTCACCATATCGCCAACATGGATCGTCTGATGGCGAGCGAGATCCGAGCAATGCAAGCCGGCCTCCCGCCGGAACAGGTGATCCTCTGCCAGGAACTGGTCAAGGAGGATCTGGTCGAGAACATCAGCGCGCTGTACCGCGACTTGGGTGAGCACACATTTCGCATCCTCGAGCTGAATTTGCAGCTGCAATCCGAAATCGCGCGGCGCGGCAAAATTGAGCAGGAACTGTCGGAGAGCAAGGCGCGCTTTCGCACGGTGGCAGACCATACCCATAGTTGGGAATACTGGGAAGGGCCAAACGGGGAAATCATTTACATGTCGCCTTCCTGCGAGCGAATCACCGGTTACTCGGCCGAAGAATTTTCCGCCAATCCCGACCTGCTGTATGACATCATCCATCCGGAAGATCGGCAACTGATGGAAGAACACCGGCAAAACATCGTCTATGAAGAACAGGATGAAGACGAACGTGGGTTCCGCATCGTGCGCCGTGATGGCGACATACGCTGGATCATCCACGGCTGCAAGACATTGTATGACGCCGACGGCGTTTTTCTCGGCCGTCGCGGCAGCAACCGCGACATCACCGACCGCCGCTCGCAAAACGATTCGATGCTGCTGCTCACCTCGGTATTCGATGCCGTCAATGAAGCAGCGTTGCTGACGGACGAAGATAATCGCATTGTTGCCGTCAATACCTCGTTTACCGATATCACCGGCTACTCGTCGGAAGAAGTGATCGGCCAGCATCCGGGCGTACTCAAAGAAACCATGCCGGCCGCAGAATTCACTCACGAATTGTGGCGCACAATGACCTCTTCCGGTCGCTGGCAGGGTGAGGTACCGCTGCGCCATAAGAATGGCGAGATTTACACCGCTTCCGTTTCGCTCGATACCGTACGCGACGATCAAGGCCATACCAGCAATTTTGTGCTGGTGTTCTCGGACATCAGCGAACGCAAGGAAAACGAGCAACGGCTGTATTTCCTGGCGCACTACGATCAGGTTACCGGACTGCCCAATTGGGCGCTGTTCAATGACCGTTTGCAGCAGGCGCTCTCTGGCGCCAAACTGCGCAATGAGCCGATGGCACTGATGTTCGTCGATATTGACCGGTTCAAGTCGGTCAAAGACAAACTGGGGCACGAAACCAGCGATTTGCTGATCAGGGAAATGGCCCAGCGCCTGCAAGCCTGTCTGCACGAACCGGACACCGCCGCGCGCATTGGCAGCGACGAATTTGTGATTCTGTTGCCCAGCATTACAACCGCGTATCAAGCATCGCGCATGGCAGAAAAGATTTTGCAGCTAGTCGCGCAACCTTTCGTGCTGGGCACTCAGAATGTCAGCATCACGACCAGCATCGGCATTGCGCTGTATCCGGACCATTGCACGGACGCAGACCAATTGATGCGCAACGCCGATCTGGCGATGTATCAGGCGAAACGCGCCGGCGGCGCAGTGGCGATGATTTACAATAACCCAGATGACTGGCTGAGCAAGATCCGCAGCGAAGAAGCGCCGCAGTAGTAACCGACGCAAAAATATACTGCCTGATGTATTTATGAATGGCCGCCAAACATCTGGCGACGTACGCGTATTTTCACGCATACCCCTGCAAAACCGCTCGAATCCAGAGAAAAAGCCGATCGCCCGGTTCAGCCTGCCGTTTCCGGCTTGACCTGCAGCCAGAAAGTCACCGGGCCGTCGTTGACCAGTGCCACCTTCATGTCCGCGCCGAAAACGCCGGTAGCGACCGGCTGGTGCTGCGCCCTCGCCCGTGCGACGAAGTGCTCGAACAGCCGCCGCCCCTCGTCTGGCGGTGCCGCCGGAGAAAACGACGGGCGCGTGCCGGAATGGGTGTCCGCCGCCAGCGTGAATTGCGGCACCAGCAGCAAGCCGCCACCGATCTCGGCCAGCGAACGGTTCATCTTGCCCTTGTCGTCAGCAAACACCCGGTAACCGAGCAGACGCCTCAACAGCGCATCGGCTTGTCCTTCGCCATCACCGCGTTCGGCACACACCAGCACCATCAGGCCGGCGCCGATGCCGCCGACGATCTCGCCGTCAACCTTGACGCTGGCTTCGGATACGCGCTGTAACAGAGCAATCATATTCTTTGCGGGTCAGCCGTTTTTACGCCCAGCGTAAATACTCTGCCCCCAACGGATCAAATGGTTATTTTCGCACCGCGCCAACGGCGCTGCCCCGTCCCATGCTAGTTCAGGGTCACGCGCGCAAACTTGCGCTTGCCGACTTGCACGACGAATGTGCCGGCAGCGACTTTCAACGCCTTGTCGCTGATCGCCGCGCCATCGATGCGCACGCCATGCTGCTCGACCATGCGCAGACCTTCGGAGGTCGAAGCGCACAGGCCGGCCGCTTTCAGCAACTGGCCAATGCCCAGCGGCGCGCCAGACAGCGCAACTGCCGGAATGTCGTCCGGAATGCCGCCATGTGAGCGCGATACGAAATCGGCCAGCGCCGCCTCGGCCGCCTGCTTCGAATGGAACCGGGTAACGATTTCCTGGCCCAGTTCGACTTTGACGTCGCGCGGATTGCGCCCGCCGACAACCGCTGCCTTCAGCTGGGCGATGTCCGCGATCGAGCGGAACGACAGCAAATCGTAATAGCGCCACATCATCTCGTCGGAGATGCTCATCAGCTTGCCGAACATGGTATTTGCCGGTTCGGTAATACCGATGTAATTGCCTTTCGATTTCGACATTTTCTCGACGCCATCCAGACCTTCGAGAATCGGCATCGTCAAAATGCACTGCGGTTCCTGGCCGTACTGGCGCTGCAGTTCGCGGCCGACCAGCAGATTGAAGCGCTGGTCTGTGCCGCCCAGTTCCAGATCCGCCTTCAGCGCAACCGAGTCGTAGCCCTGCATCAGCGGATACAGCAATTCGTGAATCGAAATCGGCGAACCGTTCTTGAAGCGGGTCGCAAAATCCTCGCGCTCCATGATGCGCGCCAGCGTATAGTGCGCCGACAGCTGGATCATGCCGCGCGCGCCGAGCTGGTCGCTCCATTCGGAGTTATAGCGGATCTCGGTTTTCGACGGATCGAGCACCAGGCTGGCTTGCGCAAAATAAGTCCTGGCATTGACTTCGATCTGTTCGCGCGTCAACGGCGGGCGAGTCACGTTGCGCCCGCTCGGATCGCCGATCATTGAAGTGAAATCGCCAATCAGGAAAATCACCGTATGCCCCAGGTCCTGCAATTGCCGCATCTTGTTCAGCACCACCGTATGGCCGAGATGCAAATCCGGCGCGGTCGGGTCCAGCCCGAGCTTGATGCGCAGCGGCTGGCCGGTCTGTTCGGAACGCGCCAGTTTTTGCGCGAACTCGGTTTCGACCAGCAATTCCTCGGTACCCCGCAGCGTGATCGCCAGCGCTTCCTGGACGGCAGCGGATAACGGCAACAACGGTTTGGCCGGCTCCACTGGCACGGATGGATTATCTTTGTTCATTTGTCGAAGTTACAATTTTTGATAAAAATCAAAGTTTCGTTTGCTATAATGCCGCCTGTTTCTTGATTTCGGTTCGTCAATCGGATCACAACCGACGGCAGAAACCGAGAATTTTAACTGATTGCCTGAGCAAGAAAGCGTTTTCATGAATATTCTCCACAAGGCCAGTAAAATATTCTTCGGCATCGTGCGCAAAATGCGCAACATTTCCTCTGTCGCTCCTCTGGTTGCCGCCTATCTGCCGAAAATTGCTCGGCTTTGCTCGCGGATATTGCATAAAAATAACATTCCCGCCATCCGCGCTTTCATCATCGCCCATTTACCCAAGGCCGGACAGCTGTTTTTCGGCCCTTCGCGCAAGACGCGCATCGTTTCCTCGGTCGGTCTGATGTTTGCGCTGTGCGCGTTTGGCGCCGTCGCAGTTGCGCCGACGTCGCCGGAAACCTCAAATCTGCCACGAAAAGTGGTCGAAATTGAACTTGAACTGCCCAATCTGTC
>JAYFNP010000232.1:0-7539 GCA_034933385.1 Burkholderiaceae bacterium
AGGAAGCATCTTTCTTCACGGTGATCAGGATGTGGCTGGCGCGCCGCTGCTCGTCGGTAGAATAGCGCGCAGCATTCTGGTCGTAGTACGACTTGATGTCGGCGTCGGATACCGAGATGCCGGCCGCAACTGAATCCGCCGTCAGCACAACGTATTCTGCTTTCATCTGCTCGGGAATTTCAAACTGTGCGCCATGCTTGTTGTAGTATTCCTGCTGCATTTCGTCGGTGACCGTGACTTTCGAGACGAAATCCGTTGCCCGGACCAACATCGGCTGCACCTCGCGCTCCTGAGCGCCAATATCCGAAATGCGGCTGGCCACCGTCTGCGGCAAGAATGATGTCGACTGCACCGCCGATCGGATTTGCTGCAACGCCAGGTCGCGCCGCAAGCTGGCTTCGTAACCTGCAGTCGTCATTCCCCGGGAAGCCAGGATCGCCTTGTAGCGTTCGGCATCAAACTTGCCGTCGGCACCGATCAACCCCGGAATCGACATGATCGTCTGCTGCAGTACCTGGTCGGATACCGTCATATTCCTGCGCCCGACCTCGGCGTCCAGCGCACGCTGGACGATCATGTTGTCGAGTACGTCGTCCTTGAACTCGGGCGATTCGAACATCTTCGCATCGAACTGCGGTCCGAGCATCTGGCGCATCCGGTTCATCTGTTCACGTTGCGCTTCGTCCCATTCCTGTTGGGTGATGCCTTGACCAGCAACTTTGGCGACGGTGTTTTCCTTGTCGCCCATGCGGCTGTATCCTTCTACCCCGACGAATACGAATGACGGAACGATGAACAGCAACAACAGAAATTGCGACAGGCGTTGGTGGGTGCGTATAAATTCAAGCATGGCTGTCAACCTGTAATGTGGATTGCGTTGGGACCCTGCATGTGAAAAAAGGCGAACTTGCGTTCGCCTTTTCCTTTTTTGTTCTGGCGGAGCGGACGGGACTCGAACCCGCTACCCCCGGCGTGACAGGCCGGTATTCTAACCAACTGAACTACCACTCCACTTTTTGTTCGGTCTGACATAACTTGCTGGTGGGTGCTGAGAGCCTCGAACTCCCGACCTACGCCTTGTAAGGGCGCCGCTCTACCAACTGAGCTAAGCACCCGCATGTTACCTAGTCAGCCAAACCTTTTTGTCGCTTGCCACCGCAACAAAGAGCGCTAGTTTACAGCATCTTTCAAAGCTTTGCCAGCCCTAAATTTAGGAATTTTTGCTGCCTTGATGCGAATGGCTGCACCAGTGCGCGGATTGCGGCCCGTGCGCGCATTGCGCTGACCAACACTAAAGGTACCGAAGCCGGCGACAGCAACGCTGCCATCGTTTTTGAGCGTCGTTTTTACGGCGGTGACCATGGCATCCAGGGCGCGCGCCGCCGCCGCCTTCGAGATGTCAGCCGACGCGGCAATATGCTCGATTAGTTCAGTTTTATTCACTCTATACCCCCCAAAACAAAGGTTGAAATTCAAAACAAACTGTCAACGTTATCCTGATGGCAGCACAGCCATGTTGCATACAGAAATATCCGGAGTCTGCATTTAACAAGTGGACAAGCAATGTGTCAATCTGCTTTGCAGGTTTTTGCTTGAAGCGAAAATGAATGCCGGGTTTTGTTGTCATATTGCGGCATTCGGCCAGATTTATACTGGTTGGAACCACAGGCTTAGCGTCCGATCCGTCTTGCCTGGCGCAGCATTGCCAGCTCATTGAATGCCAGCGCAGCTAGTACGAACACACCTCCGATCAGCGTCGCCCGCGACGGCACTTCGCCTGCACCCAACCAGGCCCACAATGGCCCGAGCACGATCTCCAGCATCGCCAGCAGCGAGATTTCCGGAGCGGACAGGGTCTGCGACGCGCGCACCAGCAACATGCACGGCAAACCTAGCTGGAATACGCCGAGAATCGCCATGATGCCGATGTCGTGCCATGATGCACGCAGCGGCAGCGCCAGTGGCAGCGTCAGACAAACGGACACCAGCGCACCCAACATGACGGTCGGGATCAAATCGGCGCTCTGTCCAGCTTTTTTGAAAATGATGAAATTGCTGGCGGCGGAAACTGGCACGATCAACGCGACTGCCATGCCGGCCAGGTGCGCCCCGCCGAATTCGGCCATGCTGCCGGCGAACATCCAGACGATGCCCAGGCACGCCAGCGAGATCGCCAGCCAGGTGCGCAACGGCGTCCGCTGCCGAAGAAACAGCCACGCGAATACGACCGTCAGGAATGGCGTGATGCTGTCAACGACCAGCGTGTTCGCCACCGTAGTCATCGTCAGCGCCATCATGAAGGCGCTGTACATGATGCCCCACATGAAGGCGGACAGCAGGCCAATCCGGCCGACCTTGCGAACGTTCGCGACAAATTCGCCGCGCTGTTGCCATGCGAGCGTCAGCCCGACGAACAAGGCGGTGAACAGGCTGCGCCAGAACGTGATTTCAAAGCCGTTCGCCTCGTCCAGATGGCGGGTAAACACGCCTGCAATGCTCCACAACGTCGCAGCTCATATCATCAACAGCAGTGCGCGGCGATGAGACAAGGGCTGGCGCATGGAAATAACTGTTAAGCGATTTCGACGTCAGAGGCAATGACCATCATGCCGCGTCACGGCCAGCGCGTTTGCGTTCAAGTTCTTTCAGGAAACGTTTGCGCAAGCGGATGCTTTTCGGCGTGATTTCAACCAGTTCGTCGTCGTCGATGAATTCGACCGCGTATTCGAGCGACAGCATCACTGGCGGCACTAGCCGCACCGCTTCGTCGGTGCCGGATGCACGGACGTTGGTCAATTGCTTGCCCTTGATCGGGTTCACGGTCAGATCGTTGTCGCGCGAATGGATGCCGATAATCATCCCCTCGTACACCGGATCATTGTGGCTGACGAACATCCGTCCGCGTTCCTGCAATTTCCACAGCGCATATGCAACCGCTGCACCATCATCCTGCGAAATCAGTACGCCATTGCGCCGGCCGCCGAGTTCGCCCTTGCTGGCATCGACCGGCGAATAGCCGTCGAAAATGTGGCTCATCAAACCGGTGCCACGCGTCAGCGTCAAAAATTCTCCCTGGAAACCAATCAGCCCACGCGCCGGAATCCGGTAATCGAGCCGCACGCGTCCCTTGCTGTCTGACTGCATGTCCTGCAGTTCGCCACGGCGACGGCCAAGTTCTTCCATCACGCCGCCCTGATTCGCTTCCTCGACATCGACCGTCAACATTTCATACGGCTCGTTTTTCACACCATCGATCGTCTTGTAGACAACGCGCGGACGCGACACCGCCAGATCATAGCCTTCACGCCGCATGTTTTCGATCAGGATGGTCAAATGCAGTTCGCCGCGACCCGATACTTCAAACACGGTGTCGTCATCAGTCGGCAAAACGCGCAGTGCAACGTTCGATTTCAATTCACGCTCCAGACGTTCGCGCAACTGGCGGCTGGTCACGAATTTGCCTTCGGGTCCGGCCAACGGCGAGGTGTTGACCATGAAATTCATCGTCAGCGTCGGCTCATCTACTGTCAGCATCGGCAGCGCATCCGGCGCGTCCGGCGCACAGATGGTCGAGCCGATGCCGATTTCCTCGATGCCGTTGATCAGCACGATGTCCCCGGCCATTGCCTCGTCGACCAGCACCCGTTCCAGTCCCTTGAACTTCAGTACCTGATTGACGCGTGCCTTGATCGGCGTCGAATCTGGGCCGTTCAGGAAGATCACGTCCTGCAGCGCCTTGATGCGGCCGCGGCTGATGCGGCCGATACCAATCTTGCCAACATAAGACGAATAATCGAGCGACGAGATCTGCAATTGCAACGGGCCTTCCGGATCGTCGTCGCGCACCGGTACATGTTTCAGGATTGCATCGAACAACGGTTGCAATGTACCTTCGCGCACATTCTGATCGAGGCTGGCGTAACCGTTCAGCGCCGAGGCGTACACCACCGGAAAATCAAGCTGTTCTTCGGTCGCGCCGAGCTTGTCGAACAGTTCGAAAGTCGCGTTAATCACCCAGTCCGGCCGCGCACCAGGACGGTCGATCTTGTTGACCACAACAATCGGTTTCAATCCCAGTGCCAGCGCCTTGCGCGTCACAAAACGGGTTTGCGGCATCGGGCCTTCAACCGCATCGACCAGCAGCAGCACACTGTCGACCATCGACAGCACGCGCTCGACTTCGCCGCCGAAATCGGCATGACCCGGCGTGTCGATGATGTTGATGTGCGTGCCCTGATATTCGACTGCGCAGTTTTTCGCGAGAATCGTGATGCCGCGCTCTTTTTCCAGATCGTTTGAGTCCATCACCCGCGTTTCAACCTGCTGGTTTTCACGGAAGGTGCCGGACTGACGCAGCAGTTGGTCGACGAGCGTGGTTTTGCCGTGGTCAACGTGAGCGATGATGGCGATATTGCGCAATGCGCGCTTGGTTTGATTCATGGTCGTAATCGTTTTCGAAAAGCCCGCTATTCTAGCAGGGCGAGATGTCAGTTGCAGGAAGCTTGCCAACCACTCGATTGGCACTTGGCTGCAAAGCTGATGCGCTAAAACAAGCCGAATCAGCCAAAAATGAGTAAAAAATATACTCCACTATGTATTTATAAAGTACCTCGGAATTCCTGGCCCAAGTACACTTTTTCTGGCTATACCCTACAAATTCTGGTTAATCAATCGTTCCGGCGCGAGTACGCCAAATGCATTCAGCGTGGCCGTGCCAAGCAACGCACTATCGCTAGCGCGGTACACCCGCACGCGTCCGCTTTGTGGCAGTGTTTCGATCCCTTCGCGCCGCAACGGCAACCTCTGCCCAAACAAAAAACGCTGCGCCAGTTCCGGCTCCAGCGCCACCGTCGGGAAGCTCGACAACAGGCTATCCATTGACGCCAACGCGCTCATGCGTTCTGCTTCCGGCAATCCTTCCAGCGCCGTGAGCGTTCGCGCACTAGCCAGCGCCAGGTTACCGACTCCGGTTCGGCGCAGCGCATTCAGATGCGCGCCGCAACCCAGGACTGCGCCGATGTCTTCGCCCAGCACACGGATATACGTCCCTTTACTGCATTTGACACGCAATTTCAAAAACGGCGCTTGATACTCGAGCAATTCCAGCTCGTGAATCGTCACACGGCGCGCTTCGCGCTCCAGCGTCACGCCGGCGCGCGCATATTCGTATAGCGGCTTGCCATCGCGCTTCAAGGCCGAATGCATCGGCGGCACTTGCGCGATCTCGCCTTTGAACCCTTTCAGCGCCTGCTCAATCTGCGCCAGTCCGACGTTCACGGGTTGCACACCGGCAATCTCACCTTCGGTGTCGCCGGTGGTCGTGGTCCTGCCGAGATGCACCACCGTTTCATACGTTTTGTCGGCATCGAGCAAATCCTGCGAAAACTTGGTCGCTTCGCCGAAGCACAGCGGCAGCAGACCCGTCGCAAACGGATCCAGCGTGCCGGTATGGCCGGCTTTTTTTGCATTCAGCAACCGCTTCGCCCTGACCAGCGCGTCGTTGCTGGACAGGCCGGCCGGCTTGTCCAGCAGCAGTACGCCATTAACGGCGACGCGCGTCTTTTTAGGTGCAATGTTCGACATACTGAATACGTGCGGCTCAATTTCAATTCATGGAAGATGCGGAGATCTATCACCGACGATATGAAAACGTGGGCAACCGATCGGCAGCAACGCTGGATCGTGGTCAGGTTTCGTCCGCGTCTTTCGCGCGACTGGCGTTTGCCTGTTCGATCAGGTTGGACAGCGCCATGCCACGTACCGTGGAGGTATCATGCACAAACGTCAATTGCGGCAGCGTGTGGATGTGCAAACGCTTGCCTAGTTCGTTTCGCAAAAAACCGGCTGCGCGCGTCAGCGCATCGATTGTCGCACTGACCGCTTCCGGCGCATCAGCCAGCGTGGTGAAAAACACTTTTGCATGGGCATAATCCGGCGTCACCTGGACTTCGGTCAACGTAACCATGCCCACCCGCGGATCTTTCAGCTCGAACGCGATGATTTCCGACAGATCGCGCTGGATCTGGTCGGCTACGCGCAAACCGCGGCCGGGAATGGATTTGCTGTGTTTAGCCATGGTCACAGGGTACGGGCAATTTCCTGCACTTCGTAGACTTCAAGCTGGTCGCCTTCCTTGATGTCGTTGTAGCTCTTCAACGTCAGGCCGCAATCGAAGCCGGCCTTGACTTCGCGTACGTCGTCCTTGAAGCGTTTCAGCGTCTCGATCTCGCCCGACCAGACCACCACGTGATCGCGCAACAACCGTACCAGCGCGCCTCGCCGTACCATGCCTTCGAGCACATGGCAGCCGGCGACTGCGCCGACACGGCTGATCATGATGACCTGGCGGATTTCGACCAGACCGATGACGTTTTCGCGCTTCTCTGGTGCCAGCATGCCGGACAGCGCCGCTTTCACGTCATCAATCGCGTCGTAAATAATGTTGTAGTAACGGATGTCGATGCCGTTGGCTTCCGCCTGGCTGCGCGCCAGCGCATCGGCACGTGCATTGAAACCAATGATGACCGCCTTCGAAGCAACCGCCAGGTTGACATCGGATTCCGTGATGCCGCCGACGGCCGCATGCACGACCTGCACCCGGACCTCGTCGGTCGAAAGACGCTGCATCGCATGCACCAATGCTTCCTGCGAACCTTGCACGTCGGTCTTGATGATCATTGGCAGGTTCTTGACTTCGCCCTCGGCAATGTTCTCGAACAGGTTTTCCAGTTTGGCAGCATGCTGCTTGGCCAGTTTCACGTCACGGTATTTTCCCTGCCGGAACAGGCTGATTTCGCGTGCCTTGCGCTCGTCTGCCAGCACCATCACTTCCTCGCCCGCAGCCGGCACACCCGTCAAACCCTGAATCTCGACCGGAATGCCTGGACCAGCATCGGAAATCGCTTTGCCGGTTTCGTCGAGCATTGCCCGGACACGGCCGTATTCCGACCCGACCAGCACAATATCGCCACGCTTTAACGTGCCGGACTGCACCAGCACTGTCGCCACCGGGCCTTTGCCCTTGTCCAGCCTGGCTTCGATCACCAGACCCTTCGCGGGCGCATCAACTGGCGCCTTCAACTCCAGCACTTCAGCCTGCAACAGCACATTTTCCAGAAGTGAATCAATGCCCAGCCCGGACTTCGCCGATACCGGCACGAATGGCGAATCACCGCCGTATTCTTCCGGCACCACCTGTTCGTTAATCAATTCCTGCGTGACACGTTCCTGATTCGCGCCCGCCTTGTCCATCTTGTTGATGGCCACTACCAGCGGCACACCGGCTGCCTTGGCATGGGCAATCGCTTCCTTGGTCTGCGGCATTACGCCGTCGTCCGCCGCCACTACCAGAATGACGATATCGGTTGCCTGCGCACCGCGTGCACGCATCGCAGTAAACGCTTCATGTCCCGGCGTATCGAGGAAAGTGATCATGCCGCGAGGCGTGCGTACATGGTAGGCACCGATATGCTGGGTAATCCCGCCAGCTTCTCCTGAGGCAACTTTGGTGCGACGGATGTAATCCAGCAGCGAGGTTTT
>JAYFNP010000233.1:0-1647 GCA_034933385.1 Burkholderiaceae bacterium
CTACGATCCGTCGTTGCGCAAGGTCAAGACCATGGTTGAGGTGGATCACCCGATTCGTGGCAAGTACCTGACGATTGGTTCCCCGATCAAGTTCTCAGAATCGGAAACGACGGTTACTCGCGCTCCGATGTTGGGTGAACACAGCGAAGAAGTGCTGAAGGGGTTGGGTTATAACGATGCCCAGATCGCAGCGATGGTTGCCAATGGCACAACTGCTCTGTACTCTGGCAAGAAGTAATTCATTATTAGTAGCAGAATAAACGGCGTCTTCGGGCGCCGTTTTTAATTTCATGGCATTCGCTGGGCGATTGGCGCTTGATCCGTCTGCCTAGATTATTCGTCGGTGTTATTCTTGGTGAGGTTTGCCGCTTGACGGTCATCGCGTTCGCGCAGTAGCCAGTAAACCACGCCAAGCGCAATGGTCGCGCCGGAAAGCGCAGCCATTTTGGCGGGGCCTGTATCCGCAGGGTCCAGGATGACGAACTTTCGGGCGAGCGCAATCAACCCAATCAGCAGAACGGTTTTCACCTGGATCAGGCTATCGCCGCGTACGGCCATCCGGACGATGGAATGCTGGAACTCCATCGCAATCAACAAGGTCATGATCATCCCGAAAACAGCTTGGAAGACAGTGTGGTCCAACGGGTTCATTGCGTCCAATACCAGCATGACGTAGATAGTCCGAAGCAACTGGATCAAGGAAACGACGATAATGATGGCAATGGCGATGCTAAGAATGCCCGCGACGATTTTCTCAAATTTTTCATGGAAGTGAATTGGCTTCCAGAGCAACCTGAGGTGTGCAAGCAATCTGGACTTTGGTTGAGTCAACTTGTTCTCCCTTGGGTGAAGCAATCGTTTTTCCTGATCATCCAGTCTGGCGCATATTATAGATTGAGTTTAATGGGCTTTAATCGGTGAGGCATATATTTTCTGATGTATTCGCAACTCCGTTTTCGGGGAAAATGCTGATGTCGAGCGAAAGAAAAACGGTATCATGCTATGTTTTCGAAGTTTGCGGCCATGCTTTTCAGGAGTGGGATATATGGATTACAAAAATGCACCGAATTTCGGCGCTTTGCCGAAAATTGAAATACCGCCGCCTCGCGTTTACATCAGGAAAATGGGCGGGGAATATGTCGAAATCGTTGGAGTGAAGTCTTTCGAGAGAAACGACCATAGCGATTCCAGCGGCGAAATTGCGTTTGTCATAGCGGACGGACAGAGCGATGACGTAAAAAGCATGCTGCAAAATCCAACCGATAAATATGTTGATGTGAAAATGGAATTTTTGCTTGGTCCGCTGATGGTCATGAAATTTTCTGGTGTTGTCGAACGTTATATCGGGAATACCATAAGCTTTGCGCTTTCCACGACAGTTACTACCGACGTTATTGACAGTACGGAAACGCTTCATTGATATATCTGACAAATAAAAACCCTCGTTGAGTGTCAACGGGGGTTTTTATTTGTCGAACCGTATCATTGCCTGTCGGTCATAATGACCCTACGGCGCCAGCCGTGCAGTTGTCCATTTTCCATCAGGCTGGCGTGTATACACGATTCGATCATGCAGCCTTGATGGCCGTCCCTGCCAGAATTCGATTGAGGCAGGAATGACGACATATCCTCCCCAGTGTGGCGGCC
>JAYFNP010000234.1:0-2076 GCA_034933385.1 Burkholderiaceae bacterium
CAGGAACAGGCCACGCACGGCAATTTCCATTGGTGGCAGGCGGGCGAACGCGCTAACATGGCGCTGCTGTCGCCTTTGGGGCAGACGCTGGCGACCATCGAACTGACATCCAATATGGCAACGCTGACTTTGGCCGGAAAAGCGCCGCGCACCGCGGCAGGCGCCGACGCGCTGGCGGCGGATGCGCTCGGCTGGCCATTGCCGGTATCGGGTTTGCGTGGCTGGTTGCAGGGGTGCGTGCCAATGGCTGATGGCGGGAATTTCGTCGCCAGTCCGGGCAAAACCGAGGTGCGCACGCATGATGGCTGGCAGTTGCATTACCTCGCCTGGGAAATGGATGGTGGCGTGCCGCGGCCGAAACGCATCAATCTCGAACGTCAAGCCGGCGGTGGCGAAGTGTCGCTGCGGCTGGTGATCGATGACTGGCGACAAGGCGGCCAATGACGGCGCGTGGGATGGCGCGGCCAGGTGAAATGCGTGACTGTCCGGCGCCAGCGAAGCTGAACCTGTTTTTGCACGTCACCGGGCGGCGGCCGGACGGCTACCATCTGCTGCAAACCGTGTTCCAGTTGCTGGATGTTGGCGATACGCTGCATTTCACGCTGCGTGGCGACGGCGACATTCGCCGTGTCACCGACGTAGCAGGGGTGCCGACCGAAACCGATTTGACGGTGCGTGCGGCGCGGCTGTTGCAGGCGGCCGCTGGCGCACGCCTGGGGCGGCGTATTCCCGGCGCTGACATTGCGCTCGACAAGCGCCTGCCGCTGGGCAGTGGGCTGGGCGGCGGCTCGTCGGACGCGGCGACCACGCTGCTGGCGTTAAACCAGCTGTGGCAAACCGGATTCAGCCGGGCCGAACTGATGACGCTTGGCCTGCAACTCGGGGCGGATGTGCCGTTTTTCATTTTTGGGCGCAATGCGTTCGCCGAAGGAGTGGGCGAGGTGCTGGAAACGGTGTTTACGCCGGATTGCTGGTATGTCATCATCGAGCCAGGCGTGTCGGTGCCGACCGGTGCCATTTTCGCGGCCGGCGATTTGACAAGAAATTCGAAACCCGTCAAAATGACGGACTTTTCCACAAGTGTCGCCGCTGCTGGTGCCTTTGGAAGGAACGATTTGCAACCCGTTGTTTGCAGGCTGTTTCCGGCGGTTGCCGCCGCATTGAAATGGCTGGGAAACTACGGGAATGCCAGAATGACTGGTTCTGGCGCCTGCGTATTTTGCCCGTTTCGCGACGAATCGGCGGCAGACGCAGTGCTCAAGGATGTTCCGGTCGGCTGGAAAGCATGGAAAGCGCGAGCCATTGCGCGGCACCCATTGGCCGTGTTGCTCGGTTAGCCGGTTGCTGAATATTTGGTTTTTGCAGTACCAACGGCAGGTAAGTAGGGGAATCGCCAAGCTGGTTAAGGCACTGGATTCTGATTCCAGCATGCGAAGGTTCGAATCCTTCTTCCCCCGCCATGAAATTTAAGGGGAAGCGCCCGGTTCGCCGCCTCCCTGTGTTGCTGTCGATTGGTTGAATAGAATTGTAGGGGAATCGCCAAGCTGGTTAAGGCACAGGGTTTTGATCCCTGCATGCGAAGGTTCGAATCCTTCTTCCCCTGCCATCAGACAAAGGCATTTGCCCCGAGATTTACAGAAAACAGACTGTACCGGCAGGCTTCAGGATGGTTCCCGTCCGGGCCTTTCTCGATGGATAGATTTTTCTTCAGATTACGCCTTAAGGCCCTTCTTTCATGGATCACCCAGACTTAATGGTTTTTACCGGCAACGCCAATCCGCACCTAGCGGAAAAAGTTGCGGAGAATCTCGGCATTCCTCTTGGCCAAGCGACCGTCAGCAAGTTTTCCGACGGCGAAGTGACCGTCGAAATCAATGAAAACGTGCGCAGCAAGGATGTGTTCGTGGTGCAATCGACCTGTGCGCCGACCAATGACAACCTGATGGAACTGATGCTGATGGTTGATGCGCTGAAACGCGCTTCGGCCGGCCGCATCAGTGCCGTGATCCCGTACTTCGGCTATGCCCGCCAGGATCGTCGTCCGCGATCCGCGCGCGTGGCGATTTCCGCCCGCGT
>JAYFNP010000235.1:0-8413 GCA_034933385.1 Burkholderiaceae bacterium
CAACAAGCCCCGCGATGCCAATATCATAAGGGCTTTCCTGTTGCTTACCCCCGGCGCCCCCCAAAGGCCCAAAGACCGCCAACTCGCCTTGCAATATTTGGCATCCCTTGGTCACGGCCTCTTGCCAGACCCTGATGAATCGGTTTACTGGTTCCTTTCACGCGCAACAGGCTTGTGCAATAAGCAGATTCGGCGAATTACCCAAGCTGCAAAATCCGCAAATTAGCTCATGTCCCGCAGAAATACTGGGATTCCCAACTGAGCCATAGCCTGCTTTTGCTGAGACCAGCCACAATTTTTCATTAGTCCCCCCTTGCAGCGCCAGGAACTTCCACAATCAAATCAATGACATAGCGCTTGAAGCTATGCTGGTTCATGGCGTACTTTAGGCATTGCTGTACCACTTTGGCCAGTCGTGACAACAAGATTGGGCGGTCGGATAAAAGGCCAGCGCAGTTTCGATTCTCAAGGCGCAGGCATCGCTGGGGCCTCCTGCTAAACCGGAGCCAGCAAAGCGAAAACGGGCAAGTTTTTCGCGGCGACCGACAAGGCTGCCAGATATGTTCAGGGTCAACCGCGTCGGGTCAGCAGCCTTTTCTGGCGAACTAAGCGACAGCGCCAACCGTGGGAGTGGATAGCGGCCATGCGGGGTATTACGCAAACGAACGGAACCAGCAGTTCATTCTGTGGGGTGATCCGGAAACGATGCACTGCATGGTGACAAGCTCGGTCAGAGCGGCATCGGGGGCACGCACAATGGTGCTTTACAGTCTGATCAGTGGCGACGGAACATTGAGCGATGGGCGCCACCCGAATGAGCGAAAACCGGAAACCTCAAGAAGCTCAATGGAATCCCTCGAAGGCTGGCTCTGGCCCGCCTTTGGGGATGTGTTGTCCGATGGCTCTCCCCGTTTCCTAAGATGCTTAACCTAATAATGTATATAATTCGCTCCCAAGCAACTTCATTTGTATCTACGAAGTAAAGCAAGCAGCAAGCACACATCTCATCTGATAGAGCAGCACGGTTCTCCCGTGCTAATGAAAAAGGCTCAGCCTTTCGACCGAGCCTTAGTGCCGTCTCGAACATCAGTCATCCTTCCTGTTTTGGAAGATGAAGCATTGCCGGATCAAGAAGGTAGTTTTACCTTCAACTGGCCTCCCCTTTCGGGAGTAGCCATCATCCGGAACCCTTCCGGGTCATGCGGGTTCACAGGGTACGACTTCAATATAAACGATTTTAGCAAGGCGCTAGGCCTAGGCGAACGTTGGATAACGGTCACGCCACCGGGGCACGACAAGGGCGTGCCAATTCTGATCAAGGAACATCCGGATGGGACGGCGTCCGTCATCGGTGGTGCTGGCTGAAAAGCATGTCAGTTGAACAGACTTGCTTCATTTGATCGTTGGACAAAAAATCACGAGCTTCCCCCGTGTGCTGGAATAGGCCGTCCTGAATGACCCTAGGTAGTAACGAGGGTCATTCAGCCCCGCGTGCGCAGGAATAGGCCCAAAGGGTGTCCGTTAAAAGGACACCCTTTCCGGTTTTCTCCCGCATCCAAGGGGGGTATAGCGTTTCATGCGGTAGTAACCTGCTCCCAAAATTAGTCCGAAACCGACATAGAGTCTGCGATTAAGAAAACTGTCTGCAAATTTGTTTGGTGTTAAATAGCCAAGCAAACTGTGCGGCCGTTCACCATTGAATTCCTGGCGCCACGCTCGACAGGTGATCGAAGCATGGCGCATCGAGATGAACCACTGCTCGTTTAATCATATTTATTAAATGCTGGCTGTCGTTGTGCCACGTTGATAGAATGTCTGATTATGTCAAGCCGCACAGAACACCGGAGATAAACGCTGCATTGTCGGTATTCCATGCCTTGGAAAATCCCTCGCACTGGCGACTAGCGTCATTATTTGGTCAAGCTGAAGGCAACGATGTCGAACAACAACAAAGAAACCGAACGGGCGGAACTGCACAAAACCATCTGGCGCATCGCCAACGACCTGCGCGGCAGCGTGGACGGCTGGGACTTCAAGAGCTATGTGCTTGGCATGCTGTTCTACCGCTTTATCTCGGAAAACCTCACCGACTACCTGAACCAGCAGGAACGCGGGGCTGGAAACATAGACTTCGACTATGCCAATTTCGACGATGAAGATGCAGAATTCGGTCGCGACGAAACGGTAAAAGAAAAAGGCTTCTATATTCTGCCGTCGCAACTGTTTGCTAATGTGCGCAAGCATGCGCGCAACGATGCCAACCTCAATGAAACGCTTTCCAACGTGTTCAAGGGCATCGAGGCATCAGCACTCGGCTCGGACAGCGAGGATGACATCAAGGGCTTGTTCGACGACCTCGACGTCAACAGCGCCAAGCTCGGTCCAACGGTTATCCGGCGAAATGAAAAGCTGGTCAAGTTGCTCGAAGCCATTGGCGACCTGCCGCTGAACGAAGGCGGCAGTTTTACGGACAACACCATCGACCTGTTCGGCGACGCTTACGAATACCTGATGCAGATGTATGCTTCGACTGCTGGCAAATCCGGAGGCGAGTTCTACACCCCGCAGGAGGTTTCCGAACTGCTGGCGCGCATCACCGTCGTCGGCAAGACCGAAGTCAACAAGGTGTATGACCCAGCCTGTGGTTCCGGCTCACTGCTGCTCAAATTCGCCAAGGTGCTGGGGCATGACAAGGTGCGCCAAGGCTTTTACGGGCAGGAAATCAACCTTACCACCTACAACCTGTGCCGGATCAATATGTTCCTGCACAACGTCAACTACGAAAAGTTCGACGTCGCTCACGGCGACACGCTGACCGATCCTAAGCACTGGGATGATGAGCCGTTTGAAGCCATCGTCTCCAATCCGCCGTACTCCATCAAATGGGATGGCGACGCCAACCCGCTGCTCATCAACGACCCGCGGTTTGCGCCTGCCGGGGTGCTCGCACCCAAGAGCAAGGCAGACCTCGCCTTCACGATGCACATCCTGAGCTGGCTGGCGGTCAATGGTACGGCGGCGATTGTCGAGTTTCCGGGCGTGCTTTATCGCGGCGGTGCGGAACAGAAAATCCGTCAATACCTGATCGACAACAACTACGTCGATACCGTCATCCAGTTGCCGCCCGACCTGTTCTTCGGCACCACCATTGCCACCTGCATCATCGTGCTGAAGAAATCCAAGCACGACAATGCCACGCTATTCATAGACGCCTCCGCCGAATTCGTCCGTAACGGCAACAAGAACCGGCTGATGGACGGGCACCAGCAGAAAATCCTCGCTGCCTACACAGAGCGCAAGAGCATTGACCACTTCGCGCGACTGGTGGACAACGCCGATGTTGCCGCCAACGGCTACAACATCGCTGTGTCCTCCTACGTCGCGCAGGAAGATACCCGCAAAGCGGTTGACATCCATGTGCTGAATGCCGAAATCGCCCGCATCGTAACGCGGCAGGTGGAACTTCGCACAGCCATTGATACCATCCTGGCTGAACTGGAAGGGGAAACTGCATGAGCCGACTTGCTGCGCTGATCTCCCAGCTTTGCTCGGACGGAGTCGAATTTCGACCACTTAAAGAGGTGGCGCGCATCCGTAATGGGAAAGACTACAAGGGATTTGGAGAAGGTTCAATTCCAGTCTATGGCACAGGTGGAATCATGACCATGATCAATACCGCAGCCTACGAAAAACCTTCTGTCCTCCTTCCCCGAAAAGGGTCATTAAGCAAACTCTACTATGTTGATGAACCCTTCTGGACGGTAGACACCATCTTCTATACGGAAATAAACGAAGATCTCATCTCCCCAAAATTTTTCTACTATTTCTTAGCTACGCAACATCTTGAAGAATTGAACCAAGCTGGCGGCGTTCCGAGTCTCACGCAGACGGTTCTCAATGAAATACGCATCCCCACCCCGCCTCTTGAAATCCAGCGCGAAATCGTGAAAGTGCTCGACACTTTCACGGAGCTGGAAGCGGAGCTGGAAGCGGAGCTGGAAGCACGTCGGCGGCAGTACAAGTACTACCGCGACGCGCTGCTTAGCTTTGATGAGCGCATGAGCGACGCAAGCAAGCAAGCAAGCATAAGGTGGACGACATTGGGTGAAATTGCAAGTATTTATGATGGCACACACCAAACACCCAGATACACCGAATCTGGCGTCAAGTTCGTGAGCGTTGAAAATATCAACGCCCTGTACCAAACGGAAAAATACATTACCGAAGAAGACTTCGACCGAAACTACAAGAACAAGCCACGCACCAACGATGTATTTATGACGCGAATCGGTTCAATTGGCGTTTGCGCCGTTATCCAGAATGACGAACCGCTTGCATATTACGTTACGCTCACCTTGATTCGTCCGAATAGCGAGGTCATCAATAGCAAATATCTAAAGTTCGTGATTGAAAGTGGCATCGGCGCAAGCGAATTGCGTAAGCGCACGTTAGTCAATGCAACACCCATCAAAATCAATCTCGGCGAAATCGGAAAAATCAAAATTCCAGTCCCGCCACTCGTAGAACAAGAACGTATCGTCACCATCCTTGATAAATTCGATGCGCTGGTGAACGACCTTTCCTCCGGCTTGCCCGCCGAAATCACCGCACGCCGCCAGCAGTACGAGCATTACCGTAACCGATTGCTGACCTTCAAGGAAGCCGCATGAGCCAAGACCTCCAGCCCTACCGCTATGAGCCGATTGCGTTCTCCAACGAGAGTACGGTCGTTGCGGAATTCGTGCCGGAACCCGCCGCACAACAGACGGCTTACCAGAGCGAAGCGGCGCTGGAAAACGACCTCATCACGCAGCTTCAGCAACAGGCTTACGAATACCTGTCCATCACCAGCGAAGCCGAACTAGTGGCAAACCTGCGCACTCAGCTGGAGGCATTGAACAAGACCACTTTTTCCAATGCCGAATGGCAGCGTCTGTTCACCGAGAAAATCGCCAGCACCAATGACGGCATTATCGAAAAAACCGCGCGCATTCAGGAAGACCACATTCAGGTGCTCAAGCGCGACGACGGCAGCAGCAAAAACATTTACCTGATTGATAAGCAAAACATCCATAACAACCGCCTGCAAGTCATCAACCAGTACGAAGCGCAGGGCAAGCACGCCAACCGCTATGACGTGACCGTGCTGGTCAATGGCTTGCCGATGGTGCATATCGAACTCAAGCGCCGAGGCGTGGATATCCGCGAAGCCTTCAACCAGATCAACCGCTACCAGCGCGACAGCTTCTGGTCGGGCTCCGGACTGTTCGAGTATGTGCAATTGTTTGTCATCAGCAACGGCACGCTAACCAAGTATTACAGCAACACCGTGCGCGCCGGGCACCTGACTGAGCTCAAAAGCAAGGGTTCGCGCGCTAAAACCTCCAACAGTTTTGCCTTCACCAGCTGGTGGGCTGACGCGAAAAACCAGCCGATTACCGAGCTAGCACATTTCACCAAGACCTTCTTTGCCAAGCACGCACTGCTGAACATCCTTACCAAGTATTGCGTGTTCGACGTGGATCGCAAGCTGCTGGTGATGCGCCCCTACCAAATCGTCGCTGCCGAACGCATTCTGCAACGCATCGTCGTCGCCAGCAACCACAAGCAGCTGGGCACCATCGCCGCCGGCGGTTACATCTGGCACACCACCGGTTCCGGCAAGACGCTGACCAGCTTCAAGGCGGCGCAACTGGTGCGCAACCTGCCGGACATCGACAAGGTGCTGTTTGTGGTCGACCGCAAGGATTTGGATTACCAGACCATGCGCGAATACGAACGGTTCGAGAAAGGGGCCGCCAATTCCAACGCTTCGACGGCGGTGCTGCAACGGCAACTGCATGACCCGAACGCGCGCATCATCATCACCACCATCCAGAAGCTCAGCCGTTTTGTTGCCAACAACAAGAAACATCCGTTTTATGACGCGCACGTAGTGGTGATTTTCGATGAATGCCATCGCAGCCAGTTTGGTGACATGCATACCGAGATCATTCGCGTGTTCAAGCGCTATCACCTATTTGGGTTCACTGGCACGCCGATTTTTGCCGACAACGCCGGAACGGGCGGCAAACCGCAACTGCGCACCACCGAGCAGGCATTTGGCGAACGGCTGCATACGTACACGATTGTCGATGCCATCAACGACAAGAACGTCTTGCCGTTCCGCATCGATTACATCAATACCATCAAGACTGCTCCCGGTATCAAGGACAAGAAGGTGGCAGCCATCGACACCGAGCGGGCGCTGCTGGCGTCCGGGCGCGTCAAGCAGGTCGTGGGCTATATTCTTGAGCATTTCGACCAAAAAACCAAGCGCAGCACCAGCTACAAGCACAACGGCAAGCGGATGGTGGGCTTCAATTCGCTGTTTGCCACAGCGTCCATCGATGCCGCCAAATGCTATTACAGCGAGTTTGCCAAACAGCAGAAAGACCTTGCGCCTAAGCAGCGGCTGAAAGTCGGGCTAATTTACAGTTTTGCGCCGAATGAAGACGCCCCGGACGGCTTGCTGGATGACGGACCGTTCGAAACGGACGCGCTGGACAAGCCCTCGCGCGATTTTCTGGAAGCTGCCATCGCCGACTACAACGCACTGTTCGGCACCAGCTTTGATACATCCGCCGACAAGTTCCAGAACTATTACCGTGATTTGTCGCTGCGTCTGAAACAGCGCGAACTGGACCTAGTAATCGTGGTCAACATGTTCCTGACTGGCTTTGACGCCACCACGCTGAACACGCTGTGGACGGACAAGAACCTGCGCGCGCACGGGCTGATTCAGGCATATTCGCGCACCAACCGCATCCTCAATTCGGTCAAGACCTACGGCAACATCGTTTCTTTCCGCGACCTGGAGCAAGCGACCAATGACGCGCTGGCGCTGTTTGGCAACAAGGATGCCAAGGGCATTGTGCTGCTCAAGCCCTATGCCGACTATTACGCGGAATACCAGAAGAAGATTAACGAACTTGTCGCCAGCTTTCCGCTTGGCAAAGCAATTACGGGCGAGGCAGCGCAAAAGGCTTTCATCCAGCTGTTTGGCACCATCCTGCGGCTGAAGAATATCCTGACCTCTTTTGATGATTTTGCCGGAAACGAAATTTTGAGCGAGCGCGAGTTTCAGGATTACCAGAGCGTTTACCTGAACCTGTACGCCGAATTCCGCGCCGCAGCCCAAGCGGAAAAGGAATCCATCAACGATGACATCGTGTTTGAAATCGAACTGATCAAGCAGGTCGAAATCAACGTCGATTACATCCTGATGCTGGTCGAGCACTACCTCAAAGCCAAGGGCAGCGGTCAGGACAAGGAAATCCGCGCCACGATCGAACGCGCCATCAGTGCCAGCCCCAGCCTGCGGAACAAGAAAGACCTCATCGAGCAGTTTGTGGAATCTGTCACTATCGCTGGCGGCGTGGATAAGGAATGGGTTGCCTTCATCGCCGCGAAAAAGGCTGAGGAACTCGACCGGATTATTGCGGATGAGAACCTTAATGCCGACGCCACCAAGACCTTCATCGACAATGCCTTCCGGGATGGTGCAATCAAAACCACCGGCACCGCTATCACGGAAATCATGCCACCGTTGTCAAGGTTCGCGAAAAATAACAGCCACGCAATTAGAAAATACTCTGTGTTAGACAAGCTTGCCGCGTTTTTCGAGCGTTATTCCGGTTTGGCCTAAGTAATCGAAGACTGACAAGAACTGGACCGCTCAGCCAATACATATTGCGACAAGCATTGCGCAGCAATTGTTATTCCGTCAGGCACGGCGATGAGTATTTGTCAGAACGCGGCATGCCAATAAGATTCGATGGTTCATGTCCTTACCGGCCGCATCTGGATCACCATTAAGCGCTTTCAAGCCATTTTCAACAACGGATGTAGCCAATAGACCGAACAGCGCCTTTGCTGGGTTGTCGTCGTACTCAGATGCATATTTCGTCCAGAACTCACCTAACACCTGACGGAGCGCAATGAACATACCGTAGGGAGAATTCCAACCAACAATTTTCTTGTACGCCGGATCGCGCCCCGTGAAAATATCCGCATTCCTGTTGATCATGGCAGAAAGCTGCACCTTGAACTCTTCTTTGGACATCGTGCCCTGACCACGCTCGCGCATCATGTCGTGCACTTGTGCACAGTAGTCGCGTACCAAACGCTCGACTAACTCGGGTGAACCTAGATAATTTTCGTGATTATCTGCTGTCTGCGCCATCTTTGGATTTTTCATGCCCCTCCCGTTTGATGTGCTGTGCTAACTCATCAGACTTCTTGACGTACACTTCAATCATCTACTTCTATCTGCTCGGGAATATCCCAGTGTACTGCATGCGTTTTTTCATTTGTGTGGAAATCTGCGACATGTTCCAGAAAATCCCTGAAATCCCCATTCTGGCTAGCGATT
>JAYFNP010000236.1:0-4654 GCA_034933385.1 Burkholderiaceae bacterium
AGGCAGGATATTTTTGATTACATCGAGATGTTCTACAATTCCAAACGTCGACACGGATACAGCGGTCGGCATTCCCCAGTGGAATTTGAAAAGCAGTATTTCGAGAGGCACGAAAGTGTCTAGAAAACTGGGGGCGATTCACTGCACGACATGCCCCTTCCCATATTATCCAAATATAGTATCTGGAATTTGTACTTGTAAGCCTTCTCGTTGCAGTTGTAGGAGACGAGCATTTTCGTAGATGTGCCGCACCTATTTTTATCTTCAATTAAGGCGGCATACGGGGATTGCTGGAAAGCGTTGCCAATTTGGCGGGGGCGTTCTTGATCGAATAGTGTCCAGGCCTCTACAAAGCCATTGCTTTTCACTCGAACGGTGTTAACGTCAATATAGTTGACTCCCTCTGGCACATTCCAAATTTCCTGCCAGTCATACGCGTAGACGCTAGATGACGCCGAGAATAATGGAATGGCAAGCGCGATCCTTAGAATCAATGCACATGTATCATCGCCATTCGGCTTTATTATTTCGCGAAATTGCTCAAGGAGAATGCTGCCGTTCACACAACGATTTTCCATGAGTTACTCCATGAAGGGATATGTCGCACTATTTTCTCGATCGCTTGACCATGAATCGGGTGCCGCTCCGATCGGGGTTGAGGACTCAAATCGAGTCTCTGCCCGATTCTTGGCGTAGTTTGTGGGAACGCCGATGCCCGACCTCAACTTCTGCCATCATCTCTGCGCGTAGTTAATCGCACTTTTCAAGATGGATGGCGTCCATGCTTTCCTCGTATTCATCAAAGGTAATGTCGCCCTCATCGTAAAGCACTCGCAGGTCAGCCTTGCGTTTCGCAGTGGACTCCATGTCAATTCCAGCGGATCGCTGTAGCGTGGATGGTCTTGTATTTGCCCTGCACATAGTTGTTGCCGATGAACACGCCGCCTCTTGATGTGGATGATGGGGTGACGATAATTGCGTGCGCGCCCATTGCGCCGGCACGCTCGCGTAGCTGCTTGATCATGTCGCCATAGCTTTCGCCTCCGCCTTCTTCGGCGTCAAGGATGGCGATTTCCTTGTATGGGCGGGTAACGTTCCTTTGCGCTGTGATGACCTCAACCTGGGAAGGCGACACTGGCTGATATTTCGCGTCATCGATCTTTGATACGTCAATGGACGTGGCGCATGCCGAGATCAAAGCTACGACAAATAGTGCTGAAATTACGTGCCGAACGTTCATGATGAATTCCTTTTTGTTACAGTTAATATAAACACTGGAAACTTCTCGTAAACGGCCTTGCAATAATTATTGAAGTTTGCTCCGTTGAATGGTCCTAATTGCGTTAATCGCTCGCATAGAAACCAGATTCACCGGGTATCCTATCCCGTGGTTATTTATCCGTCAAGATTGGATCATGGGCGGATGGCGAAACCCTCCCCCAAACATGCTGGTGAACCTGTATTGGTATCTCTCGGAGAGACCATACGCGCCTTGCGTCAAGAACAAGGGGTGTCACAAGAAGCACTGGCCAATACTGCAGGCATCGATCGCTCTTACATGGGTGGAATCGAGCGTGGCGAACACAATCTGACTGTCATGAATCTGCTCAAAATCTCTGAGCAACTCGGGGTCAAGCCAAGCGGGTTATTTGAACAAGCGGGTTTATAACCCATTGTTCTAAAACTTCGTCCGCACCCCAACAAAAATCTTTATTAATTTATTTGAAATATCATCAATAGCAGTTCATTATGATGATTGGTGATGCAGGTTGTTCCATTTCAAAAGATACCCCGGAGGTACCGACGATGGATGCCACAAGACTACGGTCGCTGGCAGCGCAAGCAATCCAGCATTGGAAGGAATTTCAGCCGACACGATACAAAGCGCTGAAAAAAGCGGGAACGCTGAACGCGGAAGCGTTGAACGCAGCGGAAATGACGCTCAACGAGCAGGCGGAACTGATCGAAAACGGATTTCCGCCGGAAATCGCGTGGGAAATGGTGCGGGAGAGGTACGTCTTTCAACCGGAGGAAGAAGGGGCAAGCGAGGAAGCGCCGGCCAGCGAGGGCTATTTGCTGAACCTGAAACTGAACAGGATAATCAGCGAACTGTAAGCCAATCGGCAGATCATGCGGGATTCGGAATATACTGATCTGGACAATACGAAACCATCGATACCGAGCAATCCAGAGCCGACATCAGAAGGCTTGAAAGAGCCGAGGGCACCCCTACAAGATGGTATCCCTGCCTGACGGGGAGGTACTTGAAGAAATTGGACGAGCTTTCGGGAAAAGAATCGTCGGATTCTCCGTCGCCGGTCTGGAAAAAAATCGACGATTCGACTTCTTCTCCGGAATAACTCGCATTGGCGGCAACGCCATTTCATCAATGCGTGTAGCAAACAGCCGCACCTTTCCTCTAAGTGAACTGTAGGCCACTCGTCAGATTCTCATGGTGGATTATGGCTAATACCAATTATCAAACACAAAATTCGACATCGCGACCTTTAGAGGTGCCAAGCGATACGCCAGAAGAGTTCGCCCCGATCATTTGCGGAAACATCACCCACCCTGTCAGCAACACGGATGGCTATTTCCGTAACAAATGGCTTCAAAAAATTGCCAATTTTCTCGCCAAAGACGCCGATTAAAAAACGATAAGAACGCAGAACTATCTTCGTTGAAACGGAAGAAACTGATGCGACTGGAACGTGGGTATGGCCTCGTATTGGTGCGTCCCTCTGACATTTTTCCTACGCTTCGCGCGCGCGAGGCTGGCTTTGATGCGATAGCAGAGCAAGGGTGCAGAGAGCCACTTTATCAGAGTCAATCAAGCATCATCATTAAATCTTGACTTCCTGGGGGTGGGGTCTACTACTCATTTCTCACGACGAATTGATCCAGTTCGGAGGCGCAGGCCAACATAGGAAATAAAGATGCGCTTGCTTTGCTTTCATTTCCGCCGACCCAAAGGTCTTTTCAGCAAATTAAGATTAGACTGATTCAATCGACGCTTAGGAATTGCGTTGCTTGTTAGCAAAAGATGATATCAAAATTGTATTTCTCTCCGACGAGCTGGTAACATCTTCGCTTGCAAACATCAGAAAAATAACAAGGTCTTCTCAGAATGGCACTCAAGAAATCCGAGCTTTACTCATCCCTTTGGAAATCCTGTGACGAACTGCGCGGCGGCATGGATGCCAGCCAGTACAAGGACTATGTACTCGTCCTGCTGTTTGTTAAATACGTCTCAGATAAGTACACCAACGCCAAAGATGCATTGATCGAAGTGCCGAAGGGCGGTGGGTTTGCCGATATGGTGGCGGCGAAGAACGACAAGGAAATCGGCGACCGGATCAACAAGATCATCGGCAAGCTGGCGGATACCAACACCAGCCTCAAGGGCGCGATCAACGTCGCCGACTTCAACGACGATGAAAAGCTCGGCAAGGGCAAGGAAATGGTCGATCGGCTCACCAAGCTGGTCGCGATCTTCGAGGGGCTGGATTTTGGCGCCAATCGTGCTGAAGGCGATGACCTGCTCGGGGATGCCTACGAATACCTGATGCGCCACTTCGCCACCGAATCCGGCAAGAGCAAAGGACAGTTCTACACCCCCGCCGAAGTGTCGCGCATCATGTCGCAAGTGATTGGCCTCGGTTCGGCCAAAAACACTACGCAAAGCATTTACGATCCGACATGTGGATCGGGATCGCTGCTCCTGAAAGCACACGACGAAGCCAAGCACAGCACGGGGCTTGACCTGGCTTTGTACGGGCAGGAAATGGACAATGCCACATCAGCATTGGCGCGCATGAACATGGTACTGCATGACTGCCCGACGGCGGAAATCTTTCAGGGCAACACGCTTGGGTCCCCTCACTTCAAGAACCGCGAAGGCGGTCTGATGACCTTCGACTTCGTGGTCGCGAATTTTCCGTTCTCCAACAAGAACTGGACCAGCGGTCTGGATGCGCTCAATGACCTGTATGGCCGTTTTGAATACGGTATTCCGCCAACCAAGAACGGCGACTATGCCTTCTTGCTGCACATCCTCGCCAGTCTCAAAAGCACCGGCAAGGGCGCGGTCATTCACCCGCATGGCGTACTGTTTCGGGGTGGCGCAGAAGCCAGCATCCGCCAGCGTATTGTTCGGCAAGGGTTCATTCAGGGCATCATTGGACTGCCTGCCAATCTTTTCTATGGCACGGGCATCCCGGCCTGCATTTTGGTGCTGGACAAAGAGGGTGCAGCAGGTAGACGCGGTATTTTCATGCTCGATGCCAGCAAGAGCTTCATCAAAGATGGTGCAAAAAACCGCCTACGCGAGCAGGACATACACAAGATCGTGGATACCTTCACGCGCCAAGCCGAGATCGCCAAGTATTCGCGCATGGTGCCATTGGCCGAAATAGAGGCTCACGACTTCAACCTCAACCTACCGCGCTACATTGACAGCACCGAACCGGAAGATCTGCAAGATATTGAGGCGCACCTCAAGGGTGGCATTCCCAATCGTGACATTGACGATCTGGCCGCCTATTGGCAAGTTTTCCCGGCTGTGCGTCAGCAACTGTTTGCCGATGCTGATCGTGCGGGCTACAGCCAGCTTAAGGCGGAAGCCAGCCAGATCAAAGCAGCCATTTTCGACCAT
>JAYFNP010000237.1:0-3125 GCA_034933385.1 Burkholderiaceae bacterium
ACGCGTCGTCAGACAACACCCAGCCACTGGCGCACCTCATCCCCGAAGACGTGCAAGCGATCACCGCCCGACTCGATTACTTCGTCGCGGAAAACGCCAAAACCACCCGCGCTTTCCTGAAACTGGTGGGCAGCGCACACCCGCTGACCAAACCGATTCAGGAAATCCGCATCGCCGAACTCAACGTCAATACCCAGGCCGACGCACTGCCCAAGTTGCTGCAACCGATTCTCGACGGACAGGATGGCGGATTGATTTCCGAAGCCGGCGTGCCGGCGGTCGCCGACCCTGGCGCGAACCTGGTGCGACTGGCGCACCAGCTCGGCATCACGGTCAAGCCGCTGGTCGGCCCGTCGTCGCTACTGCTGGCCGTGATGGCCAGCGGCCTGCATGGCCAGAGTTTCGCGTTTAACGGCTACCTGCCGACCGACGCTGGCGAACGCACGAAACGTATCCGCTTGCTCGAAGACCGCTCGAAGAAAGACCATCAGACGCAACTGTTCATCGAAACGCCGTACCGCAACGGTGCGTTACTCGAAGCGTTGGTTTCAAGCTGCCGACCGGACACGCTGATCTGCGTTGCCACCGACCTGACCGCGCCGGATGAATCGGTCAGGACGCAAACGGCAGCAAAATGGAAAAGTCAGCTGGCTGCCGGCAAGCAGCCGGATTTTCACCGCAAGCCAACGGTGTTTCTGTTGCTGGCCGACTAAACCTTTCCTGCTCAATCCACACCTCGCATCATGGCAGCTTTCGTCGTAACCCTGATCGTTCTGCTTGGCATCGCGACCGCAATCTGGTTCACCTGGCGGTGCCGCTCGCGCAAGCAATTGCTCCCTTGTCCTGCCGCCATCAGTTGGCTAGTCGAGCTGGAAAACCCGTTGGCGCGCGTCACCCGCTCGGCATCGATCCTCCGGCAACTCGATCCGGGAGCCGGCGATTGCATCGCCGACATCGGCTGCGGCCCGGGACGGGTGACGATTCCGCTGGCGCATGCCGTCGGCCCGGACGGTGAAATCATGGCGATAGATGTGCAAACCGAAATGCTGACGAGAATCGGGGAAAAGGCCAAACAGCAGCGGCTCTCGAATATCCACCTGCTGCTGTGTGATGCGCGGGACCAGCACCTTCCTGATGAATCGCTCGATGGCGCGGTGATGGTGATGGCACTGGGCGAAGTCCCGGAAGCGCGCCGCCTGTTTCCGGTCATTCACGCTGCACTGAAAGAACATGGGCGCTTGCTGATTGGCGAAAGCATGTTTGATCCGCACTATGTGAGCAAGGAAAAAATCGTGGAAATGGCTCAGGCTGCGGGATTCATCGAGCGAAGCCATGCAGGAAATTTCTTCGCCTATGTGACGGTTTTCGAGAAACACACCTATCAGACGAAAAACTTACGCTTTCCCGTGACGCGGCTGGCCTAATCCAGTAAGCACGGCGCTGCCGAGCCTGGCGTTGACGACCAAGTGCATCGCTCAGCCGTGCCGCTTTCGCAAAAATTGGCAAATATCCTAGGGTATGGTCAGATTTAACCCCGTACCGCCAGGTATTCCGCAGCTATTTAAAAATGCTCCCCGCAGTATATTTTTGGCATGGCTGAACCGTTACGCCGCCGGAATCATTCGGCCTGACGCCGTTTCGCGCCGACCGCGGCCAGCGTCTCGCCGCTTTCCAGCGTAAAGCCGGCGCCGGAATCCTGCCCAAGCGCGGAGACGAGAAACGGCATCACATCTTTCAACGTCGCCTCCAGCGTCCACGGCGGGTTGAGCACCAGCATGCCACTCGAGCGCAGGCCGAAACCATCCGGCGACGGGCCGGAAACCGACAGCGTGACATTCAGCCAGCCGTTTGCCGGCAGGCGCTTGATCCGGTCGGCAAATTGCTTCGATTCCTGCCGCTGCAGCACCGGATACCAGATGGCGTAAGTGCCGGTGGCAAAGCGTTTCAGGGCATCGGCCAGCGCGTCGGAAACGCTGCGATAGTCGGTTTTCACTTCATACGGCGGATCAATCAGCACCAGCGCCCGGCGCGAAGGCGGCGGCAATTGCGCCTTGAGCGCGGCAAAGCCGTCGGCCTGTTCGATCATCACGCGGGTACCGCGTCCACGCGGTTTGCCTTCATGCGCTTCCAGCCGGCGGAAATTGTCCTGCAAAATCTTGCCGTCACTCGGGTGCAACTCGATCAGCCGCAGCCGATCCTGTTCGCGCAACAAGGCATTCGCAATCCACGGCGAACCGGGGTAATGGCGCAGCTTGCCGTCCGGGTTCAGCTGCTTGACCAATTGCACATACTCGGCCAGCGGCGTCGGCAAATCCTTGCGCTGCCACAGGCGGGAGATGCCGGTTTCGTATTCGGCATTTTTCGCCGCGTACCCGCCCTCCAGCGAATACAACCCGGCGCCGGCGTGGGTGTCGATGAAATGGAACGGCGTGTCCTTCTGCTGCAGGTACCGGATCAACTGCATCAGCACGAAATGCTTGAGCACGTCGGCGTGGTTGCCTGCGTGAAATGCGTGACGGTAGCTCAGCATGGAATGCCTTTGGAAGAAAGTGAATCGGAGGCGTGCATTGTAGCCGGATCGAACAGTTCAAGGAACAATCGCGCCGGCGCGGACAATCGCCGGCCCTTTTGCCAAATGACCGCGACCGCCGATTCCAGCATGCAATCGGCGATAGTCAGGATGTCGAAACCACCCACCGGGCGCAAGGTAAGCGTCGAGCGCGGCATGATCGCCACGCCCAATCCACGCTCGACCAGCGACAGCAACGCCAGCACGTTGTCGCTTTCGCAAAACACGTTCGGCACGAGGTTCGCGTTCGAAAATGCATCGAATACCATGTCGTGCGCGCGAATGCCAGCCTGCCGGTTCATCAGCAACAGCGGCGTCTGCGCCAGATCCCCCAGCGACACGCTGCCACCGCGCGCACCATCCACGGCCCGCGGAAAGACCGCGACCCATGGTTCGGTCAATAGCGGAATCATCTCGTAAGCGCCTTCGCGCACCGGCAAGCGCACGATGGCGAATTCGATCGCGTTCGCATCCAGCAATTCCAGCATCCGGAATGTGTTCCCTTCGCGCCACTGGAAACTGATTTCCGGATAACACGCATGAAACGCCTGGATCC
>JAYFNP010000238.1:0-4825 GCA_034933385.1 Burkholderiaceae bacterium
GCCGATGTGGTCAAGGCGTTGAACGCGATTGGTGCGACGCCGCAAGATTTGCTGGCGATATTGCAGGCGATGAAGGTGGCCGGGTCGCTTCGTGCCGAACTGGAGATCATTTAGCGCTCATTCTGGCTATCTGGACAGTCAAAATATACTGCACCATGTATGTGAGAAACATCAGGAAGAATTTCGCGGCAAAGCACATTTTTTGAACATACCCAACATTAAATACGTTGCTGCATGATTAACCAGTCCATTTCTCCGACGCAAACATCCGTTGCTGATACGACGGACTTGAATGCCATCCGTCGGGCGGCGCGGGAAAATTCGCCCGACGCGCTGAAAGCGGCTGCACGCCAGTTCGAGGCGTTGTTCGTGAACATGATGCTGAAAAGCATGCGTAGTGCGACACCGCAAAACGGGATGTTCGACAGCGATCAGACACGGATGTATACCACGATGCTGGATCAGGAAATGAGCCAGACCTTTGCCAAACGCGGGGTCGGATTGGCCGACGCAATGTTGCGGCAAATGTCAAACAATAGTCGGCCGCCTTTGGCCGATATCAAAGCGGATCAGGAAATCCGTTCGGATGTTCCGGAGGCGACATCTTTTGTGACGTCAACTTCACCAGAAGAAGGGAAAACGGTTCAAGCGACGCAGGCACAGATGGTGATGCAGGAAACCATTGAAAAGCAAAAGAAGGCGCTGTTCGACAATTTGGCCACAGTTCAATTTGGAGAATCATCAGCTTTGAACGGCATGTCCGGACTTTCGGGCGCATTTACCGAACCGCAGCAGTTGATGTCATCGGATTCGCTGAGGCAGGCGCTGGCCGATACTATCCGCCAACAGCAAAGCTTGCTGGGTGTTCGGCAGCAGTCATATTCGGCATCAGCCTATTCCGGCGGCTCAAGCTCGTCCAAGCCGGCACATGTGCGTGCGTTCCAGGAAAGGCTGGAGTTTGAGGCGGAAGAAGCCAGCCGCACGACGGGAATCCCGGCTAAATTCATGCTGGGTCAGGCGGCATTGGAAAGCGGCTGGGGAAGAAAAGTGATCAGGGCAGCCGATGGTTCGTCCAGCTACAACCTGTTTGGCATCAAGGCGGGAAAAAACTGGCGAGGCAAGGTGGTGGAAACGACCACGACTGAATACGTGAATGGCGTCGCTTACAGGAAAAAACAGAAATTTCGCGCTTACGATTCCTATTCAGAATCGTTCAATGATTACGCCAGGTTGCTGAAAAATAATCCGCGTTATCAGAATGTGTTGGCCAATGCGCAAGATGCAGTTGGCTTTGCGCGCGGTTTGCAGCGCGCGGGTTATGCAACTGATCCCCAATATGCAGCCAAGTTGACGCGCATCATTCAAAAATCGTTGTCAGCTTGACAGGAAGCGACGGTTTTCACAACGAAGCAGGGCAGGTGAAAGTTCAAGTTTTTCCATGAAATGCCGATGTTAAAGGCAATAACGAATCAGGCGGAATGGTATGACCAACATCCTTAGTATCGGTCAAAGTGCGCTTCTGGCGGCCCAGGTCGGGATTGCCACGACCGGGCACAATATTGCCAATGCGAAAACCGATGGATACAACCGTCAGGAAGTGATCCAGGGCGCTGTTGCCGGGCAGGCGACAGGATCTGGGTACATCGGCAAAGGCACCGAGGTCCTGACGATCAGACGCATTTATAACGAGTACCTTACTGGCCAAGTCAGTTCGACGCTGACCAACAAAGGGAAGCTTGAAACTTACTATGCGCAGGTTCAGCAAATCGATGACATGCTGGGCGATTCTACCGTTGGTTTGACGCCGGCTCTGGAAGATTTTTTCAATGGCGTGCAGGATGTGAGTTCCGATGCGAAGTCTTCCTCGACACGACAGTCGCTGCTGTCAACTGCCGAGTCGCTGGTGGCGCGCTTTCAAAGTCAGGCCAGTCAGTTGAACGAGATCAATGACGGTGTCAACAAACTGATCACCTCGACAGTCACCGAGATCAATTCCTACGCTCAGCAAATTGCGACCTTGAACGACGCGATTGAAAAGGCTGCTGCCGGATCATCAAACGATACGCCAAATGATTTGCTTGATCAGCGTGACCAGTTGGTCGCCAATTTGAGTGAGCAGGTCAAGGTTTCCGTCGTTAAACAGGGCAACAGTTACGATGTCTATATCGGAAATGGACAGCCGTTGGTGGTTGGTTCCAATGCATATTCTTTGTCGGCCGTTCAGTCTTCGTCTGATCCGAGCCAAATCGACGTTTCCTACAGCAGCAATGGCACTTCCTATGTTTTGAAAGACGGAAGCCTGGGAGGCGGCAATCTGGCAGGCTTGCTGGAATTCCGTTCAGAGACGCTGGAAACGGCGCAAAACGCATTAGGCAGAATTGCGACCGTATTGGCCAGCACATTCAATGCGCAGCAAGAACTGGGTCAGGATTTGAATGGTGATCTTGGGAAGGCCTTTTTCAATGTGGGCGCTCCGCAGGTTATTTCGAACAGCAAAAACAATACGACTACGGCAGCGGAGGTAACGGCCAGCATTACCAATGCAAGCGCACTGACGACCAGCAATTATCGTTTGAGCTATGACGGTACCAACTATACCGTCACGCGGCTATCGGATGGTGAGAAATGGGCCAACACCGATTTGGCAACGCTATCGGATACTGTTTCGAGCAGCGAAGGGTTCAGTTTTGGCCTTGCCTCCGGCTCGATGACGAGCGGCGACAGTTTCCTGATCAAGCCGACTGTCAATGGCGCTTCCGGCATCGGTTTGGCTATTACGGATACAAACAAAATAGCTGCCGCCGCACCGATTGTCACCTCTGTTGCATCCGCTAACACCGGTACAGGCAAGATCAGCGAAGGTGTCGTCACATCGACTGCATTGATGTCATCGGTTTCGCTGACTTACGCTGGCGGCAACTTGACAGGGTTTCCATCCGATTTGCCGGTTACTGTGGAGCATGCCGGCGTATCGACCACCTATGCGGCGGGTGCTGCGGTACCGTATTCGGCAGGAGATACGGTGACGTTTGGGGGGGTGACCGTCAGCGGAATGCCAGCGGTTGCCGGCAGCTATACGGTCGGTCCAGCAACAACGACGCTAAGTGTAACAGTAGTTCCAACGGTAGCAGCAGGTGGTTCTAACACTGGGTCTTTGGCAGTGAGCGCTACAGTGACGAATGCCAAGTCGCTGACCGGGAGCAATTACCAGATAGCCTACGATGGGACGAATTACACTATCACCCGGCTGTCTGACAGTAAGTCCGTCTATTCAGGCGCGACCATGCCATCGTCAGCCATTGACGGAATCAGTTTTACCGGCGTTTCCGGCACGCCGGCTGCAGGCGACACTTTTACCGTAACTTCCGGCAATAAAGTGTTGACCGGTTTCCCGAATTACCAGCAGGTCTCGGTCAATGGTACCGTAACCAGCACGCCGATAACTTACGCTGATGGTGAAACTATCAGTTATGGCGGCGTCAGTTTCACGCTGTCCGGTACGCCAGGTTATGGTGATACCTTCACCATAGCGGCCAACACGAACGGTACTGGCGACAATCGCAATGCGCTGTTGCTGGGCAAATTGCAAACAGCCAATCTGGTTGGTGGCACGACCTCTTATGAAGGGGCGTATTCGCAATTGGTCAACATGATCGGCAACAAGACCAGCGAAATGGACTCCAACAGCACTGCTGCAGCATCGTCATACACGTCTGCAGTAGCGGCACAGCAATCGGAATCCGGTGTCAATCTCGATGAAGAAGCCGCTAAGCTGATGCAGTATCAGCAGGCTTATCAGGCAGCAGCCAAAGTCATGCAAACGGCCAACGAAATGTTTGCCTCTTTGCTTAACGTCTTTTCATAAGGAACATAGTCATGCGTGTTAGCACCAGTATGATTTATAACGCCGGGACGACCCAGCTTACGAAACTGCAATCCGCCTTGCTGAAGACGCAGCAGCAGATTTCGGCTGACACCCGCGTATTGACGCCTTCTGACGATCCGATTGCCGCAGCGCGCGCACTGGATGTAAAGCAGCGGCAGGCACTGAATACCCAGTACGCCGATAACCGGACGCAAGCGATGAATTCGCTGGAACAGGAAGAAACGTCGCTGAAAAGCCTGACGACCATGATCCAGACGTTGCAAACTCAAGTGGTGGAGGCAGGCAACGCAAGTTACGATGATACACAGCGTTCATATCTTGCGACCGCAATGCGCGGCACGTTGGAAGAAATGTTCGGTGTGGCTAATACGCAAGACAGTTCGGGGAATTATCTGTTTTCCGGCTATCAGGTAGATACCAAGCCTTTCACCAAGACATCAACTGGCGCGACTTATTCCGGCGATCAAGGTGTTCGCAAGATGCAGGTCGATACGGCGCGTCAAATGGTGGTTAACAGTAGTGGTCAGTCGGTGTTTGAGAATAATGCTGGCAGTGCCACCTTCAGTATCGATTCAACTGCTGGAACTTTTTCCAGCGGAGCGGTTTCTTCGATGTCGGTATCTGATGCAGCAGCGGTGACGGGGCATAGCTATCAGGTCGCATTTGCCGTTACTGGCACTGGGACAGCAGCCGATCCATATGTGACCACCTATTCGGTAACCGATTCAGGTGTTCCGGTTAATGATGCTTCTGGCTATCCGCTGACAAACGTTTCCTATACCAGGCCGCAAAAAATTGTATTTGATGGTTTGAGCTTTACCGTCAGTGGAACACGTACCAATGGCGATACGCTGACGGTCAGCACAGTTGCGGCCAAAGACAGTAATCAAAGTCTGTTTTCTACGCTGACCAGCCTTATCAACCAGCTCGAAACTCCTA
>JAYFNP010000239.1:0-3449 GCA_034933385.1 Burkholderiaceae bacterium
TGGCTTTTGCCCACGGTTTCACCGTGCTGTACAACCAGGTCGTGCCGCGCGCCGACCTCGACGTGATCATGGTTGCGCCGAAAGCGCCGGGCCACACGGTACGCGCTACTTACAAGCAAGGCGGCGGCGTGCCGCAGCTGATCGCCGTATATCAGGACAAATCCGGCAAGGCACACGACATTGCACTGTCGTATGCTTCCGCCAACGGCGGCGGCCGTGCCGGCATCATTGAAACCACCTTCCGCGCGGAAACCGAAACCGACCTGTTCGGCGAACAAGCCGTCCTGTGCGGTGGTGCGGTCGAACTGATCAAAGCGGGCTTTGAAACGCTGGTCGAAGCAGGTTACGAGCCGGAAATGGCGTATTTCGAATGCTGCCACGAGTTGAAGCTGATCGTCGATCTGATCTACGAAGGTGGCATCGCCAACATGAACTATTCGGTATCGAACAATGCCGAATACGGTGAATACGTGACCGGCCCGAGAGTCATCAATGATGAATCGAAGGCTGCGATGCGCCAATGCCTGAAGGACATTCAGACCGGTGTTTACGCCAAAGACTTCATCCTGGAAAACAAGGCCGGCGCTCCGGTGCTGACTTCCCGTCGTCGTCTGAACGCCGAGCATCCGATCGAAATCGTCGGCGCCAAACTGCGCGCGATGATGCCGTGGATTGCGAAGAACAAGATGGTCGATCAGAGCAAGAACTGATTGATCGTTGTTTTACCGTAGGAATGAAAAGGGCGACCAAGCGGTCGCCCTTTTTTTTAGTAATGATAGTGCGTCATGTTAAGTTAGCATTGTAGTATAGGCATCACGTTCAAACACTTCATCGCCATGTCTGAAGAATTGATTACGATTGTTGGATCGAGCTACTACCAACCCGTGCTCGATTTAATTGAAAAAATGCTTCGGCAACCTTCACAAAAAGTCGTAGCTTTGCGTATTGGATTACGCGAAAACGGGTATGCACTTTCGATTGTTCTACTTCTTGTCATAATGCTTGAATCCTATGTGGGACGAGTCAGGTATCTTCAATCAAAAAGTGGAAAAGAAAAATCAAAGAAAGAGAGGAAAGTGCCTGAATATATCGAATTACTGAGGAAATCTTTTGGTTTTAAGAAATCACTAAATGAGGTGTTTGTATTACGTGATGCAATCGCACATGGTCATGTATGGAAGCTTACCGTTTCTGATCGCAAGGCATATGGACACATTCTTTGCAATTCAAGCCTTGAGGAATCATATGGCGACAAGAAATATGATCAAACGGTCAATAAACTTACGAGACGAACCAGAATTCTCGGCTTAAATATTGTTCCTACTGCAGTAGGTCGCAAAGAGGTATTGAAAGTCCTCGATATGATTTGGAGAACGCTTAATTTCTTAGTAAAACACAAGCTCATTGAATCTAACGTTACACGATTTAGAGGACGATACGAAGGAAAGCCGTTTGATTTTTGGGATATCCGCAAAGTCATAAAAGCAAGTTTGGAGCAATAGCGCAGCGTATTGCCAGAAACGTCTTGTTTGGCACAAATTTGATGGGGTATATGCTTAAATATACCGATACGGCCAAGTATCTACTGGACATATTTAAATACAGGGTGGGGTATAAATTCTGTTCTGACGACACTTCTCGATGCCTCACGGCGCACGCCGGAAGGCGATTCGTGGCCGCATCACGGACTTTCGCTGTGCATCCGGCGCAACGCAAGTTGATCGTCTTTTTGGCTTTGACGTTTTTTTACAGCCGGTATGCGCTTTTTGGACGCAGTTTTTCCTACAATAGCGTTTTGACTGCGATGATGCAGTTCCTCAAACAAGCCCGCAGCGCTGAACAGTACACATGAAAAAACAGCCGGACGACCTGCAGCACGCCAAGCACACGCCGATGATGCAGCAGTATCTCAGCCTCAAGGCCGAGCATCCGGATACCTTGCTGTTTTACCGCATGGGCGATTTCTACGAACTGTTTTTCGAGGATGCGATCAAGGCCTCGCGCCTGCTGGGCATTACGCTGACACAGCGCGGCGCTTCCGGTGGGGCGCCGATCAAGATGGCGGGCGTGCCATTCCATGCGGTCGAACAGTATCTGGCGAAGCTGATCCGTCTTGGCGAATCGGTCGCGATTTGCGAGCAGATCGGCGATCCGGCAACCAGCAAGGGGCCGGTCGAACGCAAGGTGCTGCGTGTGGTCACGCCGGGTACGTTGTCCGATTCGGATTTGCTGCCGGAAAAAGATGAGCGTCCGTTGTTGGCGGTTTCCAGAAGTGTGCAGCGCAAGACGGTAACGCTGGGCCTGGCCTGGCTGTCGATGGCTAGCGGCGCGCTGAAACTGATGGAATTCGCGGCTCCCGAGAAATCGTTTGAAGCACGCCTGAAACAGGAACTGGAACGCATCGCGCCGGCGGAGATTTTGCTGGCAGAAGGTGGCGCAGCCAGTCTCGATGGTATCTGGCCAATCAGACCAGTGACCGTGCCGGACTGGCATTTCGATGCGGATAGCGGCGAGAAAGCATTGTTGCAGCAGTTGGGCGTGGCAACGCTGGCCGGCTTCGGTGCCGAAGCGATGACAGCGGCGACCGGCGCGGCGGGCGCGTTGTTGCGCTATGCGCAATCGACACAGGGCAGCGGTTTGCGCCATGTGCGTTCGCTGACGGTAGAAAGCGAAAACGACTTTATCGGCATGGACGCGCCGACGCGGCGCAATCTGGAATTGACCGAGACATTGCGCGGGCACGAAGCGGGTGCGTCGTCGCCAACGCTGTTTTCGCAGCTTGACCATTGCCGCACGTCGATGGGCTCACGCCTGTTGCGTCACTGGTTGCACCATGCGCCGCGCGATCAGGTCGTGGCGCGGGCGCGTCATGTGGCGATCGGCGCATTGATGAATGCCGATGCGACCGATGGTTTGTCGACGGCGTTGGCTAATGTGCCGGATATCGAGCGCATCACCACTCGTATCGCCTTGATGACCGCCAAGCCGCGCGATCTGGCCGGTTTGCGCGACGGCTTGCAGCATTTGCCGTCGTTGCTTACTTATGTTGCGCTGTGCGACCAGGTGGCACCACTGCTGGAAAAATTGAACGGCGAGCTGGCGACGCCGGCGCATTGCCTCGATTTGCTGGAACGGGCGATTGCGCTGGTGCCGGCGGCGATGGTGCGCGACGGCGGCGTGATCGCGCGTGGTTTCGACGCGGAATTGGACGAATTGCGCGCGTTGTCGGAAAACGCCGGCCAGTTCCTGCTCGATATGGAAACCAGTGAGCGCGAACGCACCGGGATTGCGAACCTGCGGGTCGAATACAACAAGGTGCATGGCTTTTACATCGAGGTTACGCACGGGCAGACGGCCAAGGTGCCTGATAATTATCGCCGCCGCCAGACACTGAAGAATGCCGAGCGCTACATCACGCCTGAACTGAAGGCGTTTGAAGACAAAGCGCT
>JAYFNP010000240.1:0-3742 GCA_034933385.1 Burkholderiaceae bacterium
GAACGTGGCTGCAAGGTAACGGTGCTGCCAGCTCAGGCAACTGCTGCGGATGCGATCGCGCTGAATCCGGATGGCATTTTCCTGTCGAATGGCCCGGGCGACCCGGAACCTTGCGATTATGCGATTGCTGCTGCCAAGGAATTGATCGACCGCGGTTACCCCACTTTTGGCATTTGCCTTGGTCACCAGATCATGGCGCTGGCTTCTGGCGCCAAGACCTTGAAGATGAAATTTGGCCATCACGGCGCAAACCATCCGGTGCAGGATCTGGATACCAGACAGGTGCTGATCACGTCGCAAAATCACGGTTTTGCGGTCGATGCCGCAACCTTGCCGGCTAATTGTCGTGTCACCCACAAATCGCTGTTCGACGGGTCGCTGCAAGGTTTTGCCCGCACTGACCGGCCGGCATTCTGCTTTCAGGGGCACCCGGAAGCCTCGCCCGGTCCGAATGATATTGGTTATCTGTTTGATCGCTTCGTGGCGATGATGGAGAAGAAGAAAAATGCCTAAGCGTACAGACATCAAAAGCATCCTGATCATTGGTGCCGGCCCGATCATCATCGGCCAGGCATGCGAGTTCGACTATTCCGGCGCGCAAGCCTGCAAGGCGCTGCGCGAGGAAGGCTACAAGGTCATTCTGGTCAACAGCAATCCGGCGACCATCATGACCGATCCGGAAATGGCAGACGTGACTTATATCGAGCCGATCACCTGGAAAGTGGTCGAGCGCATCATCGACAAGGAACGTCCTGATGCAATTTTGCCGACGATGGGCGGCCAGACCGCATTGAATTGCGCGCTCGATCTGCATAACAACGGCGTGTTAAAGAAATACGGTGTCGAGCTGATCGGCGCCACGCCGGAAGCGATCGACAAGGCGGAAGACCGGCAGAAATTCAAGGAAGCGATGACCAAGATCGGTCTTGGCTCCGCGCGTTCCGGCGTTGCCCATGCAATGGATGAGGCGTGGGACGTGCAGGCGGGACTTGGCTTCCCGGTGATTATCCGACCGTCGTTCACGATGGGCGGCACCGGCGGCGGCATTGCCTATAACGAGGAAGAGTTCGATGCGATCTGCAAGCGCGGTCTGGAAGCTTCGCCGACCAGCGAACTGCTGATCGAAGAATCGCTGATCGGCTGGAAAGAGTTCGAGATGGAAGTGGTGCGTGATCGTGCCGACAACTGCATCATCATTTGCTCGATCGAAAACCTCGACCCGATGGGTGTGCATACCGGCGATTCAATTACAGTTGCGCCGGCGCAGACGCTGACCGACAAGGAATACCAGATCATGCGCAACGCCTCGATTGCGATTTTGCGCGAAATTGGTGTCGATACCGGCGGTTCGAATGTGCAGTTCTCGATCAACCCGAAAGATGGGCGGATGATCGTCATCGAAATGAATCCGCGCGTATCGCGCTCGTCGGCGCTGGCGTCGAAGGCGACCGGTTTCCCGATTGCGAAGATTGCTGCCAAGCTGGCCGTGGGTTTCACGCTGGACGAACTGAAGAACGAAATTACTGGCGGTGCAACACCGGCATCGTTCGAACCGGCGATCGATTACGTGGTCACCAAGGTGCCGCGTTTCACGTTCGAGAAATTCCCGCAGGTTGATGGTCACCTGACGACGCAGATGAAATCGGTCGGTGAAGTGATGGCGATTGGGCGCACCTTCCAGGAATCGTTCCAGAAGGCATTGCGCGGCCTGGAAGTCGGTGTCGACGGCCTGAACGAGAAAACCCGTGATCGCGAACTGATCGCAGAAGAGCTGGGCGAGCCAGGCGCGGAACGCATCTGGTATGTAGGTGATGCGTTCGCGCAAGGTTTCACATTGGATCAGGTGCATCAACTGACGCACATCGACCCGTGGTTTTTGGCGCAAATCAAGGAAATTGTCGAAATCGAACTGTGGCTGGAAACCCAAACGCTTGAGGCACTGGATCGAGAAACGCTGTTCCGCCTGAAGCAGAAGGGCTTTGCCGACCGGCGTCTGGCGCATCTGCTGAAAACGACCGATACCGCGGTACGCACCAAGCGCCATGCGATGAATATCCGGCCAGTGTACAAGCGGGTCGATACCTGCGCTGCCGAATTTGCGACCAATACCGCGTACATGTATTCGTCATACGACGAGGAATGCGAGGCGCAGCCGACCGACAGGAAGAAGATCATGGTGCTGGGCGGTGGGCCGAACCGCATCGGCCAGGGCATCGAATTCGACTATTGCTGCGTGCATGCGGCGCTGGCGATGCGCGAGGACGGTTATGAAACCATCATGGTCAACTGCAATCCGGAAACGGTGTCGACCGACTACGATACGTCAGATCGCTTGTACTTCGAGCCGCTGACGCTGGAAGACGTGCTGGAAATCGTCGACAAGGAAAAGCCGGTTGGCGTGATCGTACAGTTCGGCGGTCAGACGCCGCTGAAATTGGCGCTCGATCTTGAAGCCAACGGTGTGCCGATCATCGGTACGACGCCGGACATGATTGATGCGGCCGAAGACCGCGAGCGTTTCCAGCAGATGCTGAACCAGTTTGGCCTGCGTCAGCCGCCGAACCGGACCGCGCGCAATGAGCAGGAAGCGTTGAAACTGGCGCTGGAAATCGGTTATCCGCTGGTGGTGCGCCCGTCTTATGTGCTGGGCGGTCGCGCAATGGAAATCGTCCATGATCAGCGTGACCTGGAACGCTACATGCGCGAAGCGGTGAAGGTTTCCAATGACTCGCCAGTATTGCTCGACCGTTTCCTGAACGATGCGATCGAGGTCGACGTCGATTGCCTGTCGGATGGCAATCGCACCTTCATTGGCGGGGTGATGGAACATATTGAGCAGGCCGGCGTGCATTCCGGCGATTCGGCTTGTTCGTTGCCGCCGTATTCGCTGTCGAAAGACACCATTGATGAACTCAAGCGCCAGACGGTGCTGATGGCCAAGGGATTGAACGTCGTCGGCTTGATGAACGTGCAGTTCGCGATCCAGCAAAAGGAAATCGACGGCAAGCTTCAGGATGTGGTTTTTGTGCTGGAAGTCAATCCGCGCGCATCGCGTACCGTGCCGTTTGTCTCCAAAGCGACCGGATTGCCACTGGCGAAAATTGCTGCACGCTGCATGGCCGGCCAGTCGCTGGAATCGCAGGGCATCACAACCGAAGTCGTGCCGTCGTATTTCAGTGTCAAGGAAGCGGTGTTCCCGTTCGTTAAATTCCCGGGCGTGGATACCATTCTCGGGCCGGAAATGAAGTCCACCGGCGAAGTGATGGGCGTTGGCAAGACTTTCGGCGAAGCCTTCATCAAGTCGCAGTTGGGTGCCGGCATCGTGCTGCCCCGCTCGGGCATGGTGTTTCTGAGCGTTAAGGACAGCGACAAGCCACGCACGGTGAAAGTGGCTCGCGATCTGGTCAAGCTCGGCTTTACGATTGCCGCTACCAAAGGTACGGCTGCCGCCATCAGTGCTGCCGGAATTCCAGTGAAAACGGTCAACAAGGTAGTCGAGGGCCGGCCGCATGTGGTTGACATGATCAAAAATCGTGAAATTGCCTTGGTGGTCAATACGGTCGAGGAAAAACGCAGCGCCATCCAGGATTCCGGTGCGATCCGCACCTCGGCGCTGACGGCGCGCGTGCCAACCTGGACCACGATAGCCGGTGCCGAGGCGGTGGTCGAGGGCATGGGTTATCTCGACAAACTGCACGTGTATGATTTACAAGGTCTGCATAAAACCTTAAACTGAACCAAC
>JAYFNP010000241.1:0-3360 GCA_034933385.1 Burkholderiaceae bacterium
TATTTCACGAAAAAATTTCTCTGACGAAAGTGCACTCTCGTCAAGCCACAACAATACCCCGCTGGCTTTGCCAACTGTCGCGCTGTTGCCACAGTATCCGCGACAACGCCTCGTTCCGCCGAGAAACAAAACAGCTTGGGCAGATGCGACCGAAAATATACTATATGGTGTATTTTTATACTGCCGCAGATATTCTGGCCATACGGCTGGTTTTATGGCGATACTCCCGAGAAAAGCATCGAAATCAGCCCGAAGCAGGCAAAAAGCCGGCCGGATTGCCGCCAGCGCTAATCCGTCGGACAAACCGTAGCGGCACCGTCTTCGCGCACGTCCCGCACCAGCACGGCCGTCAGTTTCTCTTGCACGCGCACGGCCGTTTTCTCGAGCGCTGTCGATACCCGCTGGCCAGCCTGGTCGTAAAAATCAGCTCCCGTGCAAACGGTCACTTCAAGCTCGACCGGCGGGATCGTCCCCTTCACTTTCGCGCGAAACGTGTACGGCCCGATGCGCGCACCGCCCAAATGACGGAAATGGTGGCCGAAACGGATCGCGGCATCGGCAGTCTCGGGCAATTCCAGTGTCGACACCAACCACTGATGCGTCGCCGGTTGTGCGCGCATCAGGCGCTCCACATCCTCGAAGGCGACCGAACCGCCAGCATGGCACAGACTGGCGGCAGCCAAAGCGACCGCAGCCAGCAACCAGCGAACCTGGTTATTCATCCAACTGCCCCCTCGAACGGGATAGGTTGTAACGGAAATTTCCGCAAGCGACGCATCCTTCCGGCTACCGCAGCGCCCCAGCCTCGACCACCATGCCAGCATGGCCATGCTTGACGATTTGGCTGCCAATCGCCCTCTCCATTTTCTTCGCCGATTCGATGCCGGTGCAATGGCAGGGAATCAGGAAATCGGCATGCCAGCCGGTCAGCACTTCGAACGTCTTGTCGAGACGCTGCTGGTTCGCCTGCAACAAATGCATGCCACCGAGAACGCCCTTGATTTTCTCGATGCCGGAAATCTTGCGAATGTAATCAATCGTATTTGACAGGCCGGAATGGCAGCAACCGAGCAGCACGACCAGACCCTGGTCAGTTTCGAACCACATCGACTGATCGTCTTCGATCTTGTCCACAGGGCCGCGCTGCGCATCCAGATGGAAGGTTCCGCCGGTATCCTCGAACGAATTCAGCCGCGGCACCGGGCCGGTGATGCCTACGCCCGGCGCGAGATAGTGATAGCTCGTGAGCGAATGGACACGATTCGCCGGCAACGCGGCGAAGGCTTGGCGCGACGCTTCCGGCATGCCGTAGCTGTCCGCATCCGGCTTGTACCACCAGCGTTGCTGGTCGATCTGGTTGGCAAAATACAGTTCGGCATGGTCGTTCTCGGCGAGGACACGATCGAGCGTCCCGGTATGGTCGCGATGGCCGTGGCTGATCACGATCGCCTCAGCCTGTTTTAAATCGATGCCCAGACGTGCCGCATTCTGCTGCAATGCGCCCATATGCCCGGTGTCGAACAGAATGCGCTGTGATCCGACTTCAATCCAGGCGGCAAACCCGTGTTCTTTTTCCAAACCCTCGCCTGCTTCGTTATCGACCAGCAGGGTAATCTTGACGGACTCCTTCGACACCTTTTTCTCCTTGGTAAATGGTTTCAAGCAGGTCTGGTCGGCATTCACCGGCAGCAAATTACCCTGCTCAAGAAAAACACTTTCTCAGATAGTCAAATTTTAAATAATTTCGGCGCAAAAAAACCACGCACACCATAGGGAATGGCAGCGTGGCATTTTGATCTGATCTTCAGGCGCGAAGCAACTTCTCAGGAAGCGGGTCGAGGATCTTCCACCCCCATCCGGTACATGTGGGTAACTTCGCCTCCCGGCGGAAGCTCTTCGAGAAACTCCGGATCAAGCGGCGCAAAAATAACCGGGATGTGCTGGCCGTCTTCGCGCTGAGTCCATTCAAAAACAACATGGGGTTCATCGGCAATATAAATCATGTCCAGGATATACATGCCGACCGGCTCATAGTTGCGGGTTATCATGGTACGGATTCGGGTAATGTCGATTTCAAATGCCATTTTATGGTTCCTAGCCTGTTCTGTTGATGTTGGAAATCATCATACTATATCAGACGGCAATTCTCCCCGTAGCGAGCTTCTGACTGGCGCGCACGGTCGGCAACTCGTTCCAGTCGGTCGTATAACGCGGCGTGCGGTTGTCTGATCGTGCAACCCAGCGTGATTGCGTACCCGCGGAACCGAGATGAAGCGTATCGCGCCCATAGAGCGCATTGACCGCATCCATCGCTGCCATCACCTGAACCGACCGCGCGCTCGTCACACTGCTGTCAAACAAGCTGTGCTGACCAAATCCGTCATGCGACAAATCCATCAGCACCACACCAGCCTTTTTGTAATGACAACCAGCGCGGAAAACGCGCTGCAAACCGGATAGCGCGACAGCGTTCAGCACCCGCGTGTCGTTGGACGGTTCAGGCAACGGCACCGTAATGCCATTGGCGTAGTGCTGTTCGCCAAAACGGCTGGTTTCAATGAAGACATGAATCGCTCCGCAAACAGATTCCTGCCTGCGCAACCGCTCACAGGCACGCGCGACGAAAGTCGAGACCGCTTCGCCCAGTTCGCCGCGCATTGTCACTGGCACGCCAAACGAGCGCGAGGTGATGATCTGCTGTCGTGGCACCTCGACGTCGTCCAGTTCCAGACACGACAGCCCGCGCAATTCGCTGGCGATGCGTTCCATCACGACGCCGAAATGCGATCGCATGCTCACTGCCGGAACCCGGCGTAGCGCTCCGACCGTATCGATGCCGATGCGATGCAGGTGTTCCGCACTCTTGCGCCCGATTCCCCACACTTCGCGCACATCGAGAGGATCGACCAATCGGTCCAGTTCACGCGACGCCATCACCGAGAAATCGCACACGCCGTCGAATTGCGGCTGCGTTTTGGCGATATGGTTCGCCAGTTTAGCCAGCGTTTTCGACGACGCGATGCCGACGCACACCGGCAAACCGGTCCATTGCAGGATGCGTTGCCGCATTGCCTGCCCCATCACTGCGGGCGAACCCCATGCCCCGCCCGAATCGTCAATACCGACAAAACTTTCATCGATCGAATACACTTCGACATCCGGACTGAAGTCACGCAGAATCGCCACCACGCGATCACTCATGTCACCGTACAGCGTGAAATTCGACGACAGCCCGACAATGCGGTGCCGGCGCGCCAGATCCCGCATCCGGAACCACGGCGTACCCATCTTCACGCCGAGCGCCTTGACCTCGTTCGAGCGTGCCACTGCGCAACCATCATTGCTCGACAATACGACGAC
>JAYFNP010000242.1:0-1779 GCA_034933385.1 Burkholderiaceae bacterium
ACCCCAAGCGGGAGTGACCCCAAAGGAGTCACGCTTGGCGTGCTGGCATTTCGTCCGAAACCGATCGTCGAAGCGCAATGTGCGCCGCTGGTTGATTATCTGAATCATGCGCAGACTGGCGCTCACGTCAGGCTGCATGTCCTGACTTATCCTGAAATGGAACAAGCCGTGGCACAGCGCAAGGTTGACATTGTGTTGACCCAGCCGGCCAATTATGTACAGATGAGCTATCGCTACGGGCTGAGTGCGCCGTTTGCGACCTTGGTCAATTTGGAAGGCAATGTGCCATTGCATGCCTATGGTGGTGTGATTGTAACCAAGGCGGAACGTACCGATTTGCGTGGCAAAAAAATCGCTACAGTCAGCCGCAGATCGTTCGGCGGATATTTGATGGCGGCATATGAATTGAGTCATGCGGGCGTACCGCTGCCCCAGGGCGACCGGCTGGTTGAAACCGGCGTGCCGCACGATCGAGCCATTGAGGCCGTGCTAGCGGGCGACGCCGATGCGGCATTCGTACGGAGCGGCCTGATCGAAAGCATGATGAAAGAGGGCAAGCTCAGGGAAGGGCAGTTACGTGTTCTCAATCGGCAGGACCAGGCCGATTATCCCCATGCACTTTCAACCCGCCTCTACCCGGAATGGCCGGTCGCCACCTTGCCGCACGTGGACGAAGAAATCGCCAATAACATTGCCGCCGCACTGTTGCGGTTGCCGCATGGCGGTACAGTGGCTAGAAAAGCGGACGTCAACGGATTTGTCGTTCCGATGGATTATTCGCCCGTCATAGAAGTGCTCAAGTCGCTGCGACAGCCGCCGTTTGACAAGGCACCAGAATTCTCGTTAGGCGACATCTGGCGCAAACATTTCTGGCAGCTGGTGCTGGTCGGTATCATGCTGGTTTTGATATTGCTGGTGCTCGTTTTGCTGATGCGCTACAACAGGCGCTTGTTCGATCTCAAGAATCGGGCAGAGGCTGGCGATCAACGCCTGCGCCAGTTTTCGGCGCAGTTGCCCGGTGTGATTTTCCAGTATCACCTGCGCCAGGACGGTACTGCGCATTTCCCATATGTCAGCGAAGGTGCGCAGGCGTTGTATGGCGTCAGTCCGGACGCTATGAATGAAGATGCGAAAAACTTGTCCGCGCGGATTCATCCGGAAGACGTCGCACAATATCAGGCGCGGATATGCCAATCAGCCGAAACCATGCAGGAATGGCGTGGTGAATACCGCATCGTGCTAAGCGACGGTAGCGTGCACTGGCGCATGTCCAGCGCGACCCCGCAGCGGCTGAACGATGGCACCCTGCTGTGGCATGGATATGCGGCCGACATTGACGATCGCAAGGCCGAGGAAGCGCGCAGCGAATTGCTGGTGGCCGCGCTCGAAGCCAGCGCCAATGCGATTGTCATCACCGATCTGAACGGTCAGATCAGATGGGGCAATCAGGCTTTTTGCGAGATGACCGGCTATCAGCAGGACGAGCTGATCGGTGCTCATTCGAACATCCTGAGATCGGGCAAACACGGCAAATCGTTTTACCGGAATATGTGGAAAACGCTCAAGGCCGGCAATCCCTGGCGAGGCGAAGTCATCAACCGCCGCAAGGATGGCCGACTGATTGATGAAGAACTCATCATCACGCCGGTCAAGGATAAAAAAGGAAATGTCCACCACTATATCAGCGTTCAACAAGACATCAGCGAACGCAAGCGGATGGAAGCGGAATTGCGGATCCAAGCCAGCACGGACACTTTGACGGGTTTGCCGAACCGGCGC
>JAYFNP010000243.1:0-8885 GCA_034933385.1 Burkholderiaceae bacterium
AATCCCGAATGACCCCGTAATTGTCGATTGCCTCTCCGCCAAAAGCGATCAACGGGGACTCTAAGCGCATCAATAAATGGCGCGGCATGTCAGCATTTCCCGTTTGTGATCGCTTCCTTGACCCATGCAGACAATTGCGGAAGTGTTAATCGCTCAGCCCTTTGTATATCAACTTTATCGACCGCAAGGAAGCGGCGCGCCGTTGTCGCACCGTAGGCCTCATCCAGTGCGCCCATTTCGCCAATCATTTTTTGTACTGCACGTGAACGAATGGGGGCGCTTTTGTCATTCAGCGGGAGTGCATCATGGAAAGCGCCTGCCAGACTGCGTGGCTGCCAGTCCCCGGCTTCGACAAGCATGAATTTTGCCCAGTCGAATGGCGCTGTCGAACCACGCTTTGCCCCAGGACTGACCTGGGCAATCAATTGCAGCAAGTGGTCGACCACTCGCCCAGCCAGCTCACGCTTCTCTGACGGTGTGTTCGATGCAAAACAATCCTTGAAGTCGATTCCCTCAAGATTCTGCACCAGCTGCGGCACATCGACGACGACGTAACCGTAATATAGGCCGGAAGCCAGCTCTGTGTCGAAGATACCTGCCGAACCTAATTCACCGCTCTCCTGCATCAAATCATCCACAACTGTGAAATAGTCGTTTTCTACTTGTGCCTGATGAACGGTAAACGCATGCGCCACATAAACCGCTGCATCTCGGCTAGCCAGCACATCCGAAGTAACCATACGCCCGAACAGCGCAGACTCAAGACCGCTACTGCTTCCGTCTTTTAGAACATCAATATTCCGCTTCTCATCTTTACCATTCAACCATTTGCCGATCGATGACTTGAGATCGGATTCTGTGGTATTTCCAGCATTGGCCAAGTCTGCACAGTTTTTCACCAAGTAGTCAATTTCTGCTTTGCCCAACATCACCGCCTGCCCGGTTTTCAATGCATCTTCGCCTTTCTTGCCTTTTCCGCCCTTATCGAGCAGCCCTGCATCGCGCAACGCTTCCGCAGCTGCCATCGCCAAGGGTTCTGATACGCCGTTTTCCAATAAACGATTTTTTATCAATTCCAGCAAACTTCTGGAACGTATCGCCATAGGTACATCCAAACGTGCAAGAGCATGAACGTCATCCGCAACACGCCAATGCCGCTTCAGGCATTGAGATGAAATGCGGGTGCGTACTGCATCACCCAGCGGCAAGCGCTTCGCCAGACCGGCATCATCACGATTTAACAAAGCCGCCGGGTAAGTGTGCAACGTATGAATCTGAATAAAGCGAGGTGTTTGCATAACAGGCTCCATTGGTAGTATTAGTTTTTGGATTTTTTGGCTTCGGAAGAAAAGTATCCGCTGGCGATTCCTAGTCGTGTATTTTCGGCAGCCTCTTCATCCCTTTCTTGTTGCAAAATCAGATTACCCAAGTCAAACCAGTTTGGTTCCTGCGATTTGCTCGCCAGCAGTCGCAACACTTTCGGAACGAGCTGAGTGAACGCATCTTTTCTGGCAGTAAGCAGTTTTGCCACCCGCGACTCAGAAACTCCTGCATCACTCAACTGCTGACCAAGACGTTTGCTTTGATCGTGCCCTGCCAGTGCAACGCCATGCGCAATCAATGCCCAGCGCCTCCAGGTGTCTGGCTGCCAATTTTCTGGCGACATGCCCGCGTAGACGAGAACCCGAGACAAGGCTGCTACCTGATGAGGGCGTAACTCACCATCTGGGTCAAGCCGCGCCAAGGCTGCGCGTTCGCCTTTGACCAACCCATGGACATCGCCGCCGTAACGCGCGGACTGTGTGATAATCCGCACGAGCTTCACTAGCGGGTTATCCGGCCTGAATGTTGCTGCATCTTCGTCGTCGAATGTATCTTGCAGAACGACGTCACCTGTGTTCATTGGCAAGCTCCTTGCTGGTGGATCGTTGTTTCAAATAATTGGCCAAATCTGGAATTGTTTTCGGACTGCGCAATCCCGCATGGAACCACGACAAAGCCGCAGCCCGCGCGCGGTAGCGCTGTTCACCAGACTGTGGCCCTGCGTGAAAAGCTTGTTTCAAAATCTCCTCGGCATTGTTCGCCATGGACAATAACCAGTTCATACGCTCGCCTTCTTGGTTGTCTGACTCCACTTCATCATTCAATGACGAAAAGAACCGGGCATCCTCGCGTTTTTCAAACAAGTCACAATAGGGCGACGCCTTATTTTTTGCAGCATCCGATAGCTCTTTAATTGCCGCACCTTGATCAAATAAAATTGCCAATGCTGTTCGCAAGTTTGAACGCATCTGACTAATGGCATTGACCCGATACTCTGCCATTTTTGCTAGTACATCCGCCTTGTTTTGCATTAACAATCGCTGCGCTTTGGCTGATATGGGGATGCGTCTCTCGTGGTATCCCTCCGTTTTCCCCTGCCCGCGTGTTACACCTTGCGCTAGAACAACCAACCCAGTCGATCCATCCCTTGTGTTGGGTAACTGCGCAATGGGTTTCGTGAATTTGCTACCAAACAGCAGCTCTGACGCTAAACGATAGTGAAACCCGCCAGCCCTTATGGTCAAAGCCTTGGCTGCGGAAGTTTCAACGGGTATCCAGGGATCCCCGGTAACACCATTACGCAGCTTTGATTCAATTCGTGCAGCTTTAGATCCCGAAGTTACAGCGGAAAGGCTGCGCTCGGTTCCTTGAAGTCGAATCAAGCGGCATATCTCGATATAAAAAGGATCAAGCGATGAAAAGGCAAGACTTTGTGTGCCGTCCCATGGCAATAACCAAAGCAGTGCGATGCCATCATTTCTACTCAGACCTTGCGTTGCAACAATCTGCTCACGCTTTTCAAGCAATATCAATACGTCGCGCAGCCAGCGTAGCCCCCACCCACCTCTGGGCACAACACCTAGCGCTGGACGACTAGCAAACCCGCCATTCATGCGAGAAACGCCGTAATTACCTGACCCAAGAAACCCTTCCTGAGTTTGGAGGCTAACCAATGCCATGAGCCACTCATCTGGCTCCGACTGCCTCATCCGTGCGGCTTTCAAATCATGGTTTTTGGAAGTCACCAGCATGTCCAGCTCGTCTGCAGAGCGTAGCGTGTTCTTCCAGTTCTGCGCCTTATTTGGTACAGGCGCTTGCATAAATGCTGGTCGATCAATCGGCGAGACCAAACACCAGGCTGCGCCATCAAGATCGCCGGGCGTCAAATCAAGCAAGGCTTGCTTCCACTCGTCTTCGCTCTCGAATGGAGCGGATCGGCCTGCCTTATGTAGCGCGATGACCGCCAGTTGTACAAGAAACGCGTGCCAAGGATGCCGCTGATGCGGCCTTACGGCTGGAAAGTCGCGCACGACATCATGGGCAAGCGCAGGAAACAACCCCGGCAAGGTAAAAGATTGTGGTTGGCCATTTTCAACCAAGCGTGTCCTGATCAACGGTTCTTCCAGCAGGTTGAAGTGCAACGTCACGACATCCTCCAATGATTTACTAATTGCTCAATCGTTCCAGCCCGTATCGGCTGTAACGGTATTGGCCATTGCCAAGCGCAAACTCAACTACCCCACCTTGTTGAGTCACTGCTGTCGCCTCAGCATCCAGCGACAACCCTTGAGGCAGCATGTGTGAACGAATGGGCAGCGTCTTGATCAGCTTTCCGAATGGGCCTGACAACGGTGGCTCAAAATTCACCAATCTGTCCTGTGAGCCAAGCCGGGTTGAAATACTTACATCTTCAGGAAATTCATCCTCGCCAAATTCTTTCTCGACATCCAGCACGTGGAGGCTTGCAACAGATCGCTCTGCGCCGATGTCCCCTTGCAGCGCTGCGCTTAAAGCTTGCCAATGTTCGCCAAGCTCCTGACACAATTTCTCTAATTGATCAGGATGGGTTGCGCCTTCGACGAGATAGCGATTGTCAGCAGGAATATGTATTTCTTCTCTCTCAACAATCAACCTTCTCGTGGCTTCAACAATCCGCAAGTCGTCATAGACGCCACCGCCATTGCGGAAGCGCCCCAATCCGTGCGACGGGCGTGTCAACATGGGCGTCAAATCATGGTTGCTTGGTGTAAGTATTACCGCCTGCGCACCAGCATATGCTGCAGGCCTGTTGCTTGCATGCCGATGCAACCGCCCTATTCGCTGTAGCAGAACATCCATTGGGCACAAATCCGTAATGAGGTAATCGGCGTCAATGTCTAGACTCTGCTCAAGCGTTTGTGTACCCACAACAATCAATGCACCCACTGCCCTGCCCTTGCCCATTTGCGCCTGTATCGCCGCATCCAGCAGGGGGCGGTCCTCCCTGCTGAAACGGCTGTGATGCAAACTCACCGCGTCATTAACACTGAATAACCATCCTTGTTCCGATGTGGCAGACTCAATCGCCTTGAGCGTTGCGACCGCTGCTGGTACTGTATTCCGGATGACGAGTACTTTTGCCCCTTGAGCGGCAGCCGCAAGCGCCAATTGAGCAACCTGGTCAGGGGCATCGATGATGTCTTGCATTGAACAGCAGACTTTCTTCTCCTGACCGCTTTCTTTTATGGCTTGCATACCATGCTGATCTGTAATTGAAGGATAGGGTGCCATACATGCCGAAGTGAAATCTGAGTTCGGAAGTGGTGGAAAATCGCTTGATGACACCAACGCCATATACCGATCCCGGGCGCTTGAACCCAACGTGGCCGACAACAAGAGTGCTTGCCCGCCACAATTCATATGAAATTTCAGCAACCGTTCAAGCAGCACCGTCATATAGGCATCAGACGCATGCACTTCATCAACAACCAGCAAACTGCGTGACAAGGTAGCTTGCCGCAAATGAGCATGCGACACCTGCAATATCCCCATCAATGCTTGGTCTATCGTACCCACGGCAATCGGAGCCGCAAGAAATCTCTTGGCATTCTCGCCGGACCAGCGCCGATGCGCCACTTGCTCGTTCGGACTATCGTTCCAAAGCACCTTGAAATCAGATAATGCGCGCACCTCTTCACCATCTGCCGCAACATAACCCGGTAAAGCGCGCAAAATCACGGGCGGATTTTCAGGCCACACTCTTTCCAATGTGGTTTTCAGGCGTTGGTATAACTGTGTAGCTGCTACCCGTGTTGGCAACGCAAAATACAGGCTATCAACCTTGCCTGTGCGGAACAGATGGAGAAATCGCCAAAGGGCTGCTTCAGTTTTCCCGCTTCCTGTTTCCGACTCCAGAATAACCAGAGAACCGAGGTCTTCTTTGCTCATGGCCTTCTGAATAGGACGCGGCTTAGAAACGGAAAACACCTCGGCAAAATCTGGTTGGGTGCTGTTCAGAATGTCGCGCCATATTTCTGCATCAAGGCCAAGCGTAGCAATGGCCGTATCCGCATACTGCTGTGCCGTCTGTGCTCGGTCTTCGTCTGGCGTGGAAAATGCAAAAAACCTCGTATCCGATCCTATCCAGTCCGCTAGTTGAACAAGTCCGGAAAACAGGTGTGAAAAGGCCGGTGCATCTGGCAAGTCATATCCGCCTGCAGCAAAGGCGAGAGGGAATATCTCAAACGTCTTGTCAACTACAGTCTTTAACACGCTGGTGGGGTCATATGTGTTACCTCCAGCTTTCCATATTGCTGTACTAACGGCAGTTGGCTTATCTTTCGCCGGACGACCATGGTGACTGATGCTTGCCATAAGCAGTGAATTGCTGGACGCCCCCCAATTATTTATTTGAGAAATGAGGCTCTCTACAGCTGCATAGGCTTGTGGAACTTCTGATAAGTTGAATATTTCAGAAACATGCCCTGCATGAAATAAGTATGACCAGTTATTAGGTATGTCTCGTGCATTACGCCAGCGTTTAGCCTGAAAGCCACTATTCGCTTTGCCGATGTCATGTAGTAAGACCAATACTGCAAGTCTCTCAACATCTTGATCTGTGAGTACCCGGCGGGCAAGCCTTTCCAAAGCACGCCGTATGCCACGACATTGCACTAGGCTGACGAAGCAGGCAGCAACGTCAATCATGTGGTCGAGCAATGGATGCCAACGCTCGATGCCATTTTCGCTGACATCAAGTTTGCCAAAAGCTTGGGTATTTGTTAGTAGATCTATGTTCACAATTTTATTGTTGAATATTGAACCGACCTCTTTGAAATTACGTCACCCCACGTTCAGACACAGATTAGCAACAGTGAAGCTCATAGAATGAGCCTCAATAACATTTCACTCCACTTCCTCCATCACTATTACACTCTCCACCAACACACCTTTCATACGTTTCTGCAAGCTGGCGGGAGAAAGCACTCTCACCTCTGGCAAATGCCGCAGAATATCTGCACACAACTCGCGCTCATCGCTATACGGCACTTTAAGGTGATAGGTTCCATCCTCAGAAAACCAGCTCTCCTGATCGGGATGCCAGGTTTCCTTGCTGACCCACCTTGCGCGCTCTGGCGTAAAAGCCAGTTCCGCCCATTGCACTTTTTTGCCGGAGAAGATGCCGTAACCGGCATCCAGAACGTCCTTGAGTGATTTGGCGGAAACATCTTTAGCTTTTTTGTCTGTCAGCGTGATGGCTTTGATGGCGTCCAGACTGAAACTGCGAATCTCGTTTCTGAGATGGCACCAGGTATCCACGTACCAGTTTTCGCGGTAGTAAGTCAGCCGCTGCGGGGAGAGTTCACGATTTGTATCCTTGCCATCAAACTTGCTGTGATGTTCGATGACGATGCGTTTTCTCTGAAGAACCGCGCTGGCAACCGGGATGAAATGCTGAGGTTCGTAGGGTCTGGCGTGCAGTTTCTGGATGCGGATGCGCTTTTCGATGTCGGTGGCTGGTATGCCTTCGCTGTCGAGTAACATGCGCAGCCGTGCCATCAGCGGTTCGATGTGGGGCGTGAGCAGGCCAGGACTGAGGCTGCCAAGCAGTTGCTGCATGGTGAGCAGCGCAAGGATTTCGGAAGCATTGAACCATAGGCCGGGAAGTTCGAATTTCTTGCCTGCGTGCTGTTGTTCGAAGCGGTAACCACCGGCATCTCTGTCCCAGATGATGGGGGCTTGCAGCCGGTCGCGCAGGTATTCAAGGTCGCGCTTGAAGGTGGCGCGAGAGATTTCGAGTTCGTCGAGAAACGTTTCCACTGATACGGCCTTGCGCTGCGTGAGCAGGTCGTCGATCCGATACAGCCTCTCCGTCCGATTCATCGTTATTTTCCGGGTGGTGGTCGTCACAAACCTGTTAATCGTAACGCGATACTTATCTTGTCTGCAATCAATAATTGAACTTCGGGATAGTTATTGGTGCTACCGCAGGATTCAAAACAAGTCGGTTCATATTGATTCTGCAGACGTGTGAAATACCATTTTGCAAATGCTGGAGCTCATAGAACGAGCCTGTTGCGTTTCTTTAACATTTGTTTTTCATTCAAATGATTGGGAGATGGTCATCCAGTGAGCTTGGGGTTGGGCATGATGGAGATTCCAACAATCAGGGAGACCCCCATCATGATGAAATCTGCTTCTGTTGCTACTGTAGCCATTACATGCATGTTATCTGGTTGTGCTTCCATCACTACCGGCCAAAACCAGCCTTTGTCAGTCGATACAAGAGACCAGCAGGGTAAGCAGGTCGCAAACGTCGCTTGCAGGCTGGTGAACGACAAGGGTACCTACTTCATCAATACGCCGGGTACCGTCACTGTCCAGCGCAGTTATGGAGACATGCATGTGAATTGCACCAAAGAGCAGCTGGAGTCTGGCGTGGCAACCGTCAAATCATCGACGAAGGGAATGGCCTTCGGCAATATCCTTTTGGGCGGATTCATCGGTGCTGCTGTCGATGCCGGTTCAGGCGCCGCCTACGATTATCCGTCGTTACTGACGGTCATCATGGGCAAGACGGTGACGATTGAAGACAAGCCGCCGGCGAACGATGCCTCCGACCATTCACAGCCTACGCAAGCTAGTACCACACCTGCCACGCTACCGAACGCATCAGCCAGCGGCCAATCCGATCCAGCAACTGTTGCCGCAAAATAACACGCCCATCCGTCTGAGTACTTCAGTCAGGCGATGGGCGGTTTTCCTGATGCACGAAGATCGAGATGCCACACTATCACGTACCGAAATCGATTCTGAATTATCCGTGACTTGTGCATGAACTGGAGGCGCGTGAAACAGCTGTGCGCAAAACATTGCACAAGGTCGATCGTGTTCGCATGATGCCGCTCCCCTTTCATGAGGAAAATCCATTGGCCGCCAGAATACGGTTCATGCTTTTGATGTCGCGTGGTACGCCAACACACCACAGCACAGAGACGTCGAATTCATTGCTACTGAGATGCTGTATCGGTTCAGGATTGAATGATTCGCCTTGCCGTGCTTCGGCAAATGTAATACCGACATAGAATAATCAAATGCCACCTATCGCCAAAATCGTATCCGGAGGACAAGCCGGGGCTGACCGAGCAGCCCTGGACTGGGCTATTGGGCGCAACGTACCTCATGGCGGGTGGTGTCCGATGGGTCGACTGGCTGAAGACGGTGTCATTCCGCTCCAATATTCACTAACAGAAATGGACAAGCCTGGCTATGCACGTCGCACGCGGCAAAATGTGATCGATAGCGATGGAACCTTGATCCTGAATCTTGGAACACTTGGCGGCGGCACCCTCAAAACCCAAAACTTTGCGAAGAAGTATCGCAAACCCTGTTTCGTCATTCAACTAGATTCCGATGAACTGGAACGTCAGATTTCCGAGTTGCGCAAATGGTTTGATGAGAACCACATCAAGATACTGAATGTCGCCGGACCGCGGGAAAGGAGCGTGTCAGAATTTTTGTGTGTACGAGGTCATGAGAAGATACCGAAAGGGCAACACCATGATCACGATGATGAACACGAC
>JAYFNP010000244.1:0-2342 GCA_034933385.1 Burkholderiaceae bacterium
AGGAATCGTTATCGGCGGGTCGGGCAAGCCAGGTTGTTGGCAACGCGGTGGCCGTGTTTCTGGCTGCGTATGGCGCCAAATAATGTTCGCCAATTCCCTATTCCGTTTGTGGGTATTCAATCTTGCTAGACGACTGCATCGACTAAGATATCTGCGTTTGAATCTATCCGAAGGAGAAGACGATGGCGCATGAACCCGTGACGATCACCGTGCTGGTGGATTACGCTGCGAACGAAGGACTGGAAACCGAACATGGTTTTGCCGCCTGGGTCAAAGTCGGCGATCATGCGATCCTGTTTGATACCGGGCAGTTGGGGGTGATGCAGGCAAATGCGACGAAACTGGGGCTCGATCTGAAGAAAGCCGAGGCGCTGGTACTGAGCCACGGTCATTTCGACCACACCGGCACTTTGCCACAATTTTTGGCAGAAAATGCCAGCGCCAAAGTGTATTTTGCGCACGGTTTGTACATTGACCGCTACAGTTGCAAACCGGGTACGCCGGTACGCTCAATCGGCATGCCGCAGGCGTCGCGCGAGGCGCTGATGGCATTGCCTGCCGGTCGATTGCACGAACTGACGCAGCCGCAGTACCTGATGCCGGGCGTTGGGCTGACCGGGCCGGTACCGCGCCAGTCGTCGTTCGAGGATGTCGGAGGGCCGTTTTTTCTCGATCCGGACAGTGTTCGCGACGACTTGATCGAAGATGACCAGTCGATGTGGTTCGAAACGGAAGGCGGTCTGGTGATCCTGCTGGGTTGTTGCCATGCCGGTCTGGTGAACACGATCAATCATATCCGCCATTTTTCCGGCATCGAAAAAGTGAAAGGCGTGATTGGCGGCATGCATCTGGTGAACGCCGACCAGCGGCGGCTCGACCGTACTTTCGCGGCGATGGCCGAATGGCAGCCGCAATTTCTGGTGCCATGCCATTGCACTGGCGCGAATGCGGCGCAACAGATGCAAGAAACGTTAGGTGAAAAGATCGTGCAGATTGGTCATGCCGGGATGACGATTGATGCTGGGACGCTGGCAAATTGAGTTTTTTTCGCCTCCATCGCGTTTTCGAACGCGACGATCCGGATGGGCATGCGGCATTGCTGGCAGCCTTGAACGTCGCGCCGGACGACATGGCGCGGATTCGCAGCCATTCCAGGGCTTGATTGGCAGCAGAACGGGATTTTCGGGTCCCGTTTTTTATCGGGAAAACTGAAACAGCCCGTTCCCGACACCGCCGGGAACGGGCTGTTGTACAGTCATCCTGACCGACGACGGGCCGGTTACCGGCTGACCCTGATTTCGCGGCCGTTCAGCGGTTGAACCGGGCGCGCATTGTGGCTGTAATATTTGCCGAAGGCCTTGATCTGCTGTTTCGACATTTCGACCGGCGTGGTCATCACCATCCAGCTCACGCCTTCGCTGCACGGCGGCGTGGTCAGCGAACCGGCGAACGCATAGTACGACCGCGTTTTCGGCAGCAGGTTGGCCAGATGGATCCAGGTGTCTTTTATCGCCGCTTCCTTGCCCTGTTTTTTCGGTGTGTTTTCCCACAGCGTTTGCAGGAACAGGTTTTCCTTGCCTTCCTTCATCAGCACCGCCACTACCGCAAGTTCGCCATCCTGGCTCTTGTGAACCAGATGCGCATCCATCGGGTATGCCTGTCCGTCGACTTTTTCTTCGCTCGGCTGGTGAAAGTGAACCTGGATCAGATCGTAGCGTTTGCCGTTGACCGTGATCGAACTACCCTTGCCGTAATTCGCCTGAATGGTGTGGCCATTGTCGATGAGCTTCAGCGGCGTCGCCCGGTAATCGAACTTGATCGCTTCGAGGTCCGCAGGAACGGTGCCGGCGATGTCGATGGGCGACTGCGCCTTGCCGGACTTGCAGGCCGCATATTCAGCCTTCAGATCCCCCCATTGGGCAGGGCCGTTCTTGGCGTCGTAGCCCCATGAATGGGAACCGTGGTCGGCGGCGATGCCTGCAGTGGACATCAGGCCGAACGCGATGGCGGCGGAAAGAAACGTACGTTTTAACAGCATGCTTGCATCCTTTGAAAGAAAAAATGTTGAAAAACGGTTATGCCCAAACTGCGTCCGCGATCGGCATCAATCAGAGAACGCAGGCTTATCGCGGCGCGTTCGTCGGGGAACAGGCGGGTTTGGCGGGTAAGAGATACTGCGAAGTGCATGCGGTGACAACGGCAATGCACATGTTTTAATATACATGTAATTGCCAAAACGGTCACCTGGATTTTTCCAGCGATTTCAGGCCATCGGCAACGCATTGTAAGCGGTGCGCGGCCGACAGGGCGCGGCTATCGCAACACATCGCGCTTTTTCGGGC
>JAYFNP010000245.1:0-12241 GCA_034933385.1 Burkholderiaceae bacterium
TGCCGGCGATGATGCCGGTGATCACGATCACGATGATCATTTCGGGCAGCGTGAAGCCCGTTTGTGTACGCCGCGTCATCATGGCACCGCCCTCGGCGCATAACGGGCGCGATAACCGGTCAGCGTGATGTCGGTGCCACCCGGCCCGGTAACGCGCACGTCGATGCGCAGCGAATCGGCCGCCGGCACATTGGCACCTGACGGCCCAATCGCTTCGTTAGTAATGGTCACCGTCGCATTGTAATTTTCCAGCCCACCAATCGGCGTTCCACCGACCAACGACTGAATCCCATTCATCGAAAAGCCGTGATAGTCGCCGACATTGTCGAACGGGTTGTCGGCGTTATAGCGCGTTTCGGTATTCGGCGATGGCCCGAGCCCCTGCACGGTCGCGGCACAACCGTTCGCGGCGACCGCAGCGACTGTCGCCGTCGTTGCATTTACGTCATCCGGATCGCAGTAAGTGAACGGCTGCAACTCGACTTCCTCCAGCAGCGATTCGGCAATCGCCAATGCCTGCTTCTGGATCATCGGGTCGGCGCTGCGGCCGGTGGTATAGCTCATCACGCCCAGAATGCCGACCACCGCCACGCTGACAATGACGATGAACATGATCAGTTCGATCAGCGTCAGCCCGCGCTGGCGCAGAGGGCGGCGCTCAGTGGACATAGCCAGTCTCCTGCTCGACGGTAATGGTTCGCTTGATATCACCAGTAACGTCAATGGTCACCGCGCCAGCCGACGGCTGGCCCAGCGGCGTAAACGAAAAGCTGGTCGGGGACAGGGTCGTGCCGCCCGGCGCGTTCTTGCAAAACGGCTGGCCATTGGCCGGGTTCAGCACGGCCGTGCCGTCGGAGGTATAGCTCAGGCAAATCTGGTTTGTGGTAACGCCCACGGTCACAGCGCGGTGCTGGGCAATCGCCGTCTTGTGGCCATAACGCACCACCGCCTTCACTTCATCGTGAAAGCCGCGCGTCTCAAAGCCACGCTTGTCGAAAAAACGCGGCACCGCCACCAGCGCAAGGATGCCGACGATGACGATGACCGCAATCAGCTCGATCAGCGTGAACCCTCGTTTTGACTTCTTCGGCATTTTTACCCAAAAATAAAAAGAGCAAGGCGCAGCCTTGCTCTTTTGTATGCACTAGCCGTGCATTCGTCCGCTAAAGAACACGCTTCGCCGGTTTTTAGCAACCGCTGGTCGTCGTCGCGATTGCAGGCACAGTATTGACAGCGGTTGGTGCCGTGTACGTTACCAGACAATTAGTACGCAGAGTATAGGTTGCCACTCCAGCGGCGTAGGCCGGAGTATATTCCGAAGTCGCACGAACGGCAGCGGTAATACCGGTTTCCGTTCCCGCCGGATAACCATACACAATATCCACAGTGCCGCCTTCGATCGCCGCAGAGCCGGTGGCGGATGCTGTCGTACCATCCGCCAGCGAACGCGCATGCACCAGCATTGAGGCAGATTCAATCGCCCCGCGCAAGCCATTCACTGACGCGACGCGAGCATCCGAACCAAAATTGATAAAACGCGGCATCGCCACCGCCGCCAAGATGCCGAGAATCACGATCACGACGATCAATTCAATCAGGGTAAAACCCGCTTGCATTTGTTTTTTCATTGTTCACTCCATTTTAAAATTAAAACCTTGCGGTTCATCTATTGCTTCCCGAGCCCGTTTCCGCCTCGGCGGCTTCGAACTCGCTGAATTATTTCCTCAGCCGGTACCAATTTTCCTGAAACGCGGCCCATTCCGCCGCCAGTCAGTCGCAGTTTGCCGTCGTCAAATTGGCGCTGTTGTAAGTCGGTTGATAGTAAACCGGCGCCGCGGCAGTTCCACCAGCTGCGGCCGCTGCGGTATAGGTGATCGTGCAATTGTTCGGTGCAGCAATATGATTGGCATCGGGCGCAAGCGTGATTGCCCCTGCCGCCACGGCGGTGACATAGTAGTCACCATAAGCAGCACCGGCCGTCGGAACGGCTGGCGTGGCCGCTGCGCCACTTCCGATGCCCGCCAGCTGAAGAATGTACTGCCCTGATGGATAGCCGTTGGTCAACGTCACGGCCACACCTTCCACGTTGATCGCTGCTGCACCAGAAGCATCCGCCGCCAAACCATTCGCCAGCGCCACCGCATGCGACATTGCTGCCGCCGACTTCATTGCACCCAGCGCGCCATTCATCTTCGCAATGCGCGCCTGTGCCTGCAGGTTGGCAAACCTCGGTAAGGCGATGGCAGCCAGTACGCCGAGGATGATGATGACCACCACCAGTTCGATCAGGGTAAAGCCCGACTGTAATTTCTTACGCATTTTCACTTCCTTTTCCCGGCAACGCTTGCCGCAAAGTAACATAAAAATCTTTGGCAAAAAGTATTACCGCAAACTTTGCCTTATGGAAAACATCATACTGGAATTGCATATTTTGTTAAGCCGCAACCAAGCCAATCATCATTTTCTTTTCACGGCTGTTGTTTTTTGTCGATAAATCAACAAATATTTGCCATATGGCAACTTTTTTTCCATTGTTATTTGCGCAACATCAAAGCGCCCCTTTCGCGCGGCCGGCTGAAAAAATTACTGTATGGTGTATTTGTGACGAGCCAGTGAATATCAGGCCTGAATGTACTGTTTTTGCCCATACCCCATGCTTTCACGCTTAACCGGAATCGGCCGTTGTGTTGGTTTTTGCACTACTTTCCTGCAACAGTTTTCTTTCCATGTGCCGCTTGGCATAAAATGCAACAGGCCGCGCTGAAAACGGCCTTGCCAATTGCCAGTTTTGTTGAGGAGCGCCAATGACCAGGCCGCAAAAAATCCGCTTGGGTGAAATCCTGTTGCAGCAAAAGCTTATTTCACATGAGCAATTGCAAATCGCGCTGGATGAACAAAAACGCTCAAGGCGCAAGCTGGGACGGGTGTTTGTCGATAGCGGTTTCGTCACCGAAGACACCATCTCTGGCGCGCTGGCGCGACAGTTGAACATTCCGTACATCCACCTGAAGCAATACAACCTGAAGCCGCAAACGGTGCAGCGGCTGCCGGAAATGCAGGCGCGCCGCTTTCGCGCCATCGTGCTGGAAGACCAGAGCCATGGATTGCTGGTCGGCATGGCCGACCCGACGGATCTGTTCGCCTACGATGAAATCACGCGCATCACCAAGCGCAGTATCACGCTGGCGGTGGTCAACGAGCAGGAATTGCTGCATGCGATCGACCGGATGTACCGCCGCACCGAAGAAATCACCACGCTGGCGCGCGAACTGGAACAGGAACTGGGCGACGATGTCATCGACTTTGGCGCACTCGGCCTGTCGGCCGGCGCCGACGAAGCACCGGTGGTTCGGCTGTTGCAAACGGTGTTCGACGACGCGACCCAGGTGCGCGCGTCCGACATCCATATCGAGCCGCAGGAAAAAAGCCTGCATATCCGTTTCCGCATCGACGGCGTACTGCACCTGCAAACCGAAGCGGACATCCGCATCGCGCCGGCGCTGGCGCTGCGCCTGAAGCTGACCGCGAATCTGGACATTTCCGAAAAGCGGCTGCCGCAGGATGGCCGCTTTGCGGTGACCGTCCGCAAGCAGTTGATCGATGTGCGTATTTCGACGATGCCGACGCAATACGGCGAATCGGTGGTGATGCGTTTGCTGAACCAGAGTGGCGGCATGCTGGATTTGTCGAACATCGGCATGCCACCGAAAATGCTGGAACGGTTCCGCGCCATCATCCAGCGCCCGAACGGACTGGTGCTGGTGACCGGGCCGACCGGCAGCGGCAAAACCACCACGCTGTATGGCGCACTCTCCGAATTGAGCACCGACGCGGTAAAGGTGATCACCGTCGAAGACCCGGTGGAATACCGTCTGCCCGGCATCAACCAGGTGCAGGTCAACGAAAAAATCAACCTCGATTTCGCGCGCGTGCTGCGTTCCGCGCTGCGTCAGGACCCGGACATCGTGCTGGTCGGCGAAATGCGCGATCACGAAACCGCGCAGATCGGCTTGCGCGCCGCAATGACCGGCCATATGGTGCTGTCCACGCTGCATACCAACGATGCCGCCAGCACGCCGCTGCGGCTGATCGACATGGGCGTGCCGCATTACATGGTGGGCAGTTCGTTGCAGGCAGTGCTGGCGCAACGGCTGGTGCGCCTGGTGTGCGAAAACTGCATCGAACCGTATCCGCTGCTGCCGAACGAACGCGAATGGCTCAAGGGAGAATTGAAGGATCAGGTCGATAATCATGCGTACATGCACGGCATCGGCTGCTCCTACTGCAACGGCACAGGCTTCCGGGGACGCATCGGGGTGTACGAATTGCTGGAAATGACCCGCGAAGTGGCCGATGCCGCCAACCATGCAGACCCGGGCGTGTTCATCCGGCTGGCACAACGGGAACTCGGCGGACATACCTTGCGCAGCCATGCCGTTGCGCTGGTGCTGGAAGGAAAAACCACCGTCGGCGAAGCGATGCGCGTGACCACACAACTGGAAGACTGACCACCTGATCCGATATGCCATTCTTCGAATACAAGGCGCGCAACATGCGCGGCGAACTGGTGCAGGGCGTGCTGGAAGGCACCGACAGCGGCGCCATCGCCAGCCAGTTGTTCAATTCCGGCATCACGCCGATCGATATCCACGAAACTACCCGGCCGACGAGAAACGTCAGCGACAACTGGTGGGCGCGCCTGTGGGAAAAGAAAATCCAGCCGATCGACGTGCAACTGTTCAGCCGCCAGATGTATTCGTTGCTGCGATCGGGCGTGCCGATCATGCGCGCGCTGGCCGGCTTGCAGGCTTCCGCCGTCAGCCAGCCGTTCGCACGGGTCATCCAGGATCTGCGCGAATCGCTGGATGCCGGCCGCGATTTGTCTTCATCGATCCGCCGCCATCCGTCGGTATTCTCAGCGTTTTTCCTGAGCATGGTAACCGTCGGCGAAACCACCGGCCGGCTGGATGAAATCTTCCTGCGCCTGTTCGACCACCTGGAATTCGAGCGCGACATGCGCGCGCGGGTGAAGACCGCGCTGCGCTACCCGATTTTTGTGGTGGTCGCGATGGTGGTGGCCATTACCATCGTCAACATCTGGGTGATTCCGGCCTTCGCCAAAGTGTTCGCCGGCTTCAAGGCGGAATTGCCGCTGATGACGCGCATCCTGCTGAACGCGTCCAATTTCACGATCGCTTACTGGCCGGTGATGCTGGGCCTCGTGGTCGGCGCCATTTTCCTGTTCCGCAGCTATATTGCCACCATCGACGGACGCTACAAATGGGACCGGTTCAAGCTGCGCATTCCGATCGTCGGCAAGATCATCCTGAAAGCGGCACTGGCGCGTTTTGCCCGCAGCCTGGCTCTGGCCAGTCGCAGCGGCGTGCCGATCGTCCAGGGACTGCGGGTGGTGGCGCAAACCGTGGACAATGCGTATATCGCCAGCCAGATCGAGCAGATGCGTGACGGCGTCGAGCGCGGCGAGAGCGTGCTGCGCACCGCCACCACGGTCGGCGTGTTCACGCCGGTGGTGCTGCAGATGATCGCGGTCGGCGAAGAGACCGGCGCCATCGACGACCTGATGGACGAGATTGCGCAGATGTACGAGCGCGAGGTGGAATACGAATTGCGCACGCTGTCGTCGCAGATCGAGCCGGTGCTGATCGTCGCGCTCGGCGTGCTGGTGCTGATCCTGGCGCTGGGCATCTTCCTGCCGATCTGGGATTTGGGCAAGGTGGCATTGAAGAGGGGATAACCCGCTGCCGCAGCATTCGCGGCAGCGCGACGGACGCCGCGAGAACATGGGGAAACGGGGCCAGAGTAGGTTTCGCTGAGCGAAATAAAACTCTGACCCTGTTTTTGCCCGCCCACCATTTCCCGCTCCTCCTCGCCGTGCCCGCTTTTCGCGTCCGCAAAGTCACGGACGATTTGCGGGCGGAATAAGGTACAATGCTGACCGGCGGGCCCCTGCGCATTGTGGCTTGGTTAATCTGGTCAGGTCGGGAACGAAGCAGCCATGTCCAAATACCATAAGTGCCGCAGACAAGGCTCGCCTTTGCATTTTCCAAACGTTGCATGACGCCAGGCTTTGGGTGCAACATTCTGCGCTGTTGCTGACTGAATGGATACGTTGAAAAACACTTTGCAGGCACGCAAAAAACCCCTGACGATCGCGATTGCCATTCTGGCCGTCATTGTCGGCATTTTCATCCTCCGCGCCATCCTTTCTTCCTCGAAAACACAACGCAATCCGGTGCAGACGGTTCGGACGGCGCTGTCGGAACAAAAAACCTTTCCGGTAACGGTCAGGGCAAACGGTTATGTAACCTCGATCCAGACGGTCGAGGTGCGCCCGCAAATCCAGAACATCGTGCGCGCCATCCATGTCAAGGAAGGACAGGATGTCGTTGCCGGACAATTGCTGTTCACGCTTGACGATCGCAGCGACGCCGCTGGTGTGGACAAGGCAAAAGGGCAACTGGCGCGCGACCGTGCCGACCTGATCGATGCCGAAGCCACGCTGAAACGCAACCAGGAACTGTTCGCGAAAAAATTCATTTCGCAAGCCGTGGTCGATACCTCGAAAGCAAAGGTCGATGCGCTACGCGGCACTGCGCGCACCAACCAGGCCGGCGTGCAGTCGAGCCAGGTGGCGCTCGGCTATAACCGCATTGCGGCCAGCATCGCCGGCCGCATCGGCGCGATCAGCGTCCATCCGGGCAGTCTGGTGCAGCCGACTGGCGCAGCGATGGTGACCATCGCCCAACTCGACCCGATCCATGTCAGCTTCACCGTGCCGGAGGCGGAACTGGCACACATCGCCGCGTCCTACCCGAACGGTGGTGCGCCAGTATCCATCCGGCTGCCAGACAATACGGATTTGCAGGGTACGCTGGTGTTCATCGACAATGCGACCGACCCGCAGACCGGCACGCTCAAGATGAAGGCGCAGTTCGACAACCCGCAGCGCCGTCTGTGGCCCGGCTCTTTCGTCAACGTGCAACTGGTTTCGCGTACCTTGCCTGATGCGGTCGTCGTGCCGACGCAGGCGGTGGTCACCGGCCCGAAAGAACAGTTCGTGTATATCGTGCAGGAAGATGGAACCGTGCAGCCGCAAAACGTGAAGCTGCTGGCGACCGAAGGCGGCACCGCCGCCGTTTCCGGACTGGCCGCTGGCGTGCGCGTAGTGGTTGAGGGCGCGCAGAACCTGCGGCCCGGTTCGCTGGTGCGCGAAGCGCCCGCGCCGGAACAGCCTGCCAGGCATGAACCGTAACCTGGCCCGGCGATTCTCATCGTGAACATTTCCGAACTCTGCATCCGCCGACCGGTCATGACCGTGTTGCTGTCGATTGCCGTCGTCGTCGTCGGCTGGTTCGCCTACATCAAGCTGCCAATTGCGGCACTGCCGAATTACAACACGCCGATCATCAGCGTCACCGCAGTCCTGCCGGGTGCCAGCCCGGAAATCATGGCGACCTCGGTGGCCCGACCGCTGGAAAAACAGTTTTCGATGATCGCCGGCCTGGCCAACATCAGCTCGACCAACACCATCGGCAATACCCAGGTCGTGCTCGAATTCAATCCGGACCGCGACATCGATGCCGCGGCAGTCGACGTGCAGGCCGCGCTGCTGCGCGCCCAGCGCAACCTGCCGGATGAAATGACGACGCTGCCGGACTACCGCAAGGTCAACCCGGCCGATGCGGCTGCGCTGATTATCGTGCTGACTTCGCCGTCGCTGCCGCTGAGCGAGGTCAACGATTATGCCGAAAACCTGATGTCGCCGTCGCTGTCGACGCTGGATGGCGTCGCACAGATCACGGTGTACGGCCAGCGGCGTTTTGCGGTGCGCGTGCAGGCGCGACCGGATCAACTGGCGGCGCGCAACATGACGCTGGACGACCTCGCCAGCGCGCTCCGGAATGCCAACTCGAACAGTCCGGTCGGCGTCCTCGACGGTCCGCACCAGAGCCTGACGATTGAAGCGAACAAGCAGTTGCCGAACGCCGCCGCATTTGCCAACCTGATCATCGCCAGCAAGGACGGCGGTTCAATGCGGCTGAAGGACGTCGCCGATGTCATCGACAGCGTCGAGTCGCTGAAAAACAGCAGCTGGTTCAACAAGGAACCATCGATCATCCTCGGAGTGCAGCGCCAGCCGAATGCGAACACCGTCGCGGTGGTCGATGCGGTGATGGCGACCTTGCCAAAGCTGAAGGCGCAAATGCCGGAATCGATCAAGGTGCAGGTGCTGAACGACCGTTCGACGTCAATCCGCGAATCGATCCTCGACGTGAAATTCACGCTGGCGCTGACCGTGGCGCTGGTGGTGCTGGTGATTTTCCTGTTCCTGAAACGCCTGACTGCGACCGCGATACCAGTGCTGTCGCTGCCGATCTCGCTGATCGGCTGTTGTGCGCTGATGCACTGGATGGGCTACAGCCTGGACAACATCTCGCTCTTGGGCATCACGATTGCGGTCGGGCTGGTGGTCGACGACTCCATCGTCGTGCTGGAGAACATCGTGCGCTACATGGAGATGGGCATGAACCCGATGGCGGCCGCCCTGCGCGGCTCGCGCGAAGTCGGTTTCACCATCATTTCGATTTCGCTGTCGCTGGTCGCCGTGTTCATCCCGATTTTTTTCATGCCGGGCGTGATTGGCCTGCTGTTCCATGAATTCGCGGTAGTCGTGTCGCTCGCCGTGCTGGTGTCGGCAGTGATGTCGCTGTCGCTGGTGCCGATGCTGTGCAGCCGCTTCCTGAAGCAGGAAACGAGCGCCAAGGACAATTGGCTCAGCCGCCATTTCGAACTGGCATTCAACCGGTCGCTGGCATTCTATGAACGCACGCTCGACTGGTGCCTGTCGCACAACAAGATTACGCTGTGGGTCGCGGTCGCCACCTTCGTCGGTACCGGCCTGCTGTTCGTCACGATACCGAAAGGCTTTTTCCCGAGCGAAGACATCGGACAAATCCGTGCCAGCATCGAAGGCCCGCAAGATGCGTCCTACCCGCTGATGGCCGAACTGGTTACCCGCGCCGCGGACATCGTCGCCAACGATCCGAACGTGTTCAGTGTGGCCTCGCGGGCGCGCGATGGCAACACCGGCAACATGTTCATCGGCCTGAAGCCGCAAAGCGAACGCCAGAACATGGATCAGGTACTCGAAGGCCTGCGCCAGAAAACGCGCGACATTCCCGGCCTGAACGTGTATTTCAAGCCGGAACAGAACCTGCAGCTCGGCGGCAAGGCCAGCAAGAGCCGCTACCAGTATGTGCTGCAAAGCGTTGGCGGTGCCGAGCTGTACGACTGGGCCGACAAGATGGAAGAACTGATGCGCGCCGACCCGATCTTCCGCGACGTGACCAGTGATTCGCAAATGAAAGGGCTGCAAGCGGTGGTCGAGATCAACCGCGACCGCGCCAACGAAGCCGGCGTCAGCATCCAGGACATCCGCACCGCGCTATACAGCGCCTACGGCGACCGGCAGGTCTCGACGATTTTCACCAGCAGCGACAGCTATCAAGTCATTTTGCAAAGCAGCGGCACCGGCCAGCAGGACGAGAACGACCTGTCGAAGATTTACGTGCGCGGCAAATCCGGCACGCTGATACCGCTGCTCGGGCTGGCGAGCGTGAAGCGCGCCGCCGGGCCGATTGCGGTCAACCATCAGGGGCAATTGCAGGCGGTGACCCTCACCTTCAATCTCGCGCCGGAGGTGCCGCTGGGCGATGCCAGCAACCGCATTGACGAAATCAAGGCGTCGCTGAAGCTGCCGGCCAGCATCAGCACCTTCTACACCGGCGACGCGGCAGTATTCCAGTCGTCGCAGGCGACCCAGATCGCGCTGCTGGTGCTGGCGATCGTGGTGATTTACATCCTGCTCGGCGTGCTGTATGAAAGCTATATCCATCCGCTGACGATTCTCGCCGGCCTGCCGTCGGCGGCCATCGGCGCATTGCTGACCCTGCGGCTGTTCGGCGTCGAACTGACGCTGATTGCGACCATCGGCATCCTGATGCTGATCGGCATCGTCAAGAAAAACGCAATCATGATGATCGACTTCGCGCTGCACGCGCAGCGCAACGACGGCATGAGTCCGCAAGTTGCGATTCGCACTGCCTGCCTGCTGCGCTTCCGCCCGATCATGATGACCACGCTGGCTGCACTGATGGGCGCTTTGCCAATCGCGCTCGGCCTCGGAGCGGGCGCGGAACTGCGCCAGCCGCTCGGTCTGGCGATCGTCGGCGGGCTGATTTTCTCGCAAGTGATCACGCTGGTGATCACGCCGGTGATTTTCCTGGCGCTCGACAAGTACAGCGGCAGCGGGCCGCTGAAAGTCGAGCCGGAAACCGGTATCTGACTAGCGTTTTTTCGGGAGTATGAACCGGAACATGCTAGTGCAGCCAGCAAAATGGCGGTTTTTTGAAATACAAGGCGCAGTATCTTTTTATGTCGAAACCGGCCGAAACTGCCCGACAGGAGCCTGAAATGACCCGAATCTGGCCACTCGCGACGCGGCAAACCCGCATCAACCTCGATATTTACGCCGATTGCGCGCATTTCGGCGGCTGGCAGCCGATCGCCAAAACTTTCGAGCCGCTGCACTTCATCGATGCGGTCGCCGCGTTTGGCGCCGGCACGCAGACGCAGTACGCGCTCGACTGCATCACGCTGGCGGTCGAAGCGGGCGCATTCGCCACCCGCGCCGAACTGAAAGCGGCGGTGTTCGCCAGCGCAGCCGATTTCGACGCGTTCTGCACTGCGCTGGCGAACTACGACTGGTGGCTGAACGAACGGCATTTCTATGCGTTCGCAGTGCTGCTCGACGCCGAGGAATTCACGCTGCGCACTTACGCCGAGCTGGCGGCGGAATTCCGCGAAACCTATGCGGCCTATCCGGCGGCGCCAGCAACCAGCGCATGAAACCGAATTTTGCCGGGGGTATGCAGTGGAAATGATCATCCAGGCCAGACATTCTGCGGCTATTCAAAAATACACCTGTCAGTATTTTTTTGGCATTCAGGGCGGCCGTCTAAGGTAAAATCTTGCCCATGTCTTCTCCGTATCTCGTCCTCGCCCGCAAATACCGCCCGAAAAGTTTCGACACGCTAGTCGGCCAGGAACATGTCGTGCGCGCCTTGACGCATGCGCTCGATACGCAGCGCCTGCATCACGCCTACCTGTTCACCGGCACGCGCGGCGTCGGCAAGACCACGCTATCGCGCATCCTGGCGAAATCGCTGAATTGCGAACAGGGCGTGACCGCGCAGCCGTGCGGCGTGTGCGAGGCTTGCACCGCAATCGATGCCGACCGCTTCGTCGATTACATCGAAATGGACGCGGCCTCGAACCGTGGCATCGACGACATGTTGCAACTGCTGGAACAGGCAGTGTATGCGCCGAGCAATGCGCGTTACAAGGTGTACATGATCGACGAAGTGCACATGCTGACGCCGCAAGCGTTCAATGCGATGCTGAAAACGCTGGAAGAACCGCCGGAATACATCAAGTTCATCCTGGCGACCACCGACCCGCAAAAAATTCCGGTCACCATCCTGTCGCGCTGCCTGCAATTCAACCTGAAACAGATGCCGCCGCCACAGATCATCAGCCATCTGGAAAACGTGCTTGGGCAAGAAAAGATCGAATATGAACTGCCGGCGCTGCGGCTGCTGGCACAGGGCGCGCACGGTTCGATGCGCGATGCGCTGTCGCTGACCGATCAGGCGATTTCATACGCTGCCGGCAAGGTCACGCTGGATGCAGTGCAAGGCATGCTCGGCGCGCTCGACCAGTCGTACCTGATCCGTCTGCTGGATGCGTTATCCGCGCAGGACGGCGCGGCGCTGATCGCCGTGGCCGACGAAATGGCTGAACGCAGCCTGTCGTACAACGTCGCGTTGCAAGATCTCGGATCGCTGTTTCACCTTATCGCACTGGCGCAATCGGCACCGTCGGCGCTGCCGGACGACATCCCCGAACACGCAGACATCCTGCGACTGGCGCAGGCATTCGATGCGGAAGAAGTGCAACTGTTTTACCAGATTGCGGTGCATGGCCGCAACGAGCTCAGCCTCGCGCCGGACGATTACGCCGGCTTCACGATGACCTTGCTGCGCATGCTGGCATTCAAGCCGGATGACGCGAGCGTCGAACCGGCGCCCAAGGCTGCGCCAACCGTTAAGTCAACTGCCAAGCCATCCGCAGCGCGCGTCAGCCCGGCGAAGGCGGCCTT
>JAYFNP010000246.1:0-2021 GCA_034933385.1 Burkholderiaceae bacterium
AAGTTTTTCACCTCACCAGCAAAAGTGGTGTTGAACGGAGACGCATCAAATTTGGTGATGGTTGCCACACCAGACTTGCCTGCTGTGACTGCACTCCACATTTCGGCAACGGAATTGCCGACTGGCGTTATACATCCCAGACCGGTGATGACGACCCGGCGTTGACGTTGACGGCTCAAGCTGTTCTCCTATTTTTAAATAGCGATAATGGGTTATCGCGTTCTACCCCGCCTTTCGCGTGCGCAAAAGGAACGAATGACACGAAGCGGCCTGTCGTTTTACACCACGCCGACAAACCGAGCCAGACGGAATTACGCTTTGACGTTGGCGGTCGCGTAATCGATGGCCTGCTTGACCGTCGTGATTTTCTCGGCTTGCTCATCTGGAATTTCAATTTCAAATTCATCTTCGAGCGCCATCACGAGTTCTACCGTGTCGAGCGAATCCGCGCCAAGATCGTCAACAAAGGACGATTCAATCTTGATGTCGGCTTCAGCGACACCCAGTTGTTCAGCGACGATTTTTTTAACGCGTTGTTCGATATCGGACATGTTTATGCTCCAGTTGTGTATTAGTGCGCGCATTCTATCAGGTTTGCGCAAGGAAAAATCCCTAAAAGGGTGGTTGGTTCCCACTGTCGAAGTGGCATTATAGTCAAAAAAACGTAAGATTCATCAATTCATGTACATCCCGCCGTTGACGTGCAAGGTCGCGCCGGTAATGTAACTGGCCTGAGGCGATGCCAGAAAGGCTGCCGCTGCGGCAACATCTTCCGGCGTGCCAAAGCGCGCCAGCGGAACTTGCTGCAACAAACCGGCAACCTGCTGCTCGTTCAGCGACTTGGTCATGTCGGTGTCGATGAAACCGGGCGCGACGCAATTGACGGTAATACCGCGACTGCCGACTTCGCGCGCCAGAGCGCGGCTCATGCCTTCGACACCCGCCTTTGATGCAGCATAATTCATCTGACCCGGATTGCCCAGCGATCCAACAACCGACGTGATATTGATGATGCGACCGGTACGCGCCTTCATCATCCCGCGTAGCACGGCTCGCGACAGACGACCGACTGCGGACAGGTTCACGTTGATCACATTGTCCCACTCCTCGTCCTTCATCCGCATCGCCAGGTTGTCCTGTGTGATGCCGGCATTGTTGACCAAGATAGAAACGCCGCCATACTCTTTTGCGATCTGATCGACAACTGTGCTGCAGGCGACTGCATCTGCCACATCCAGCACCACACCCTTGCCAGCGCCGGAACGAATTTTCTCCAGTTCTGCGGTCACCGCAGCCGCGCCCCCTTCCGATGTGCTGGTGCCAATCACAGTTGCACCGCGACGCGCCAGTTCCAGCGCGATCGCATGACCGATACCGCGAGAGGCTCCGGTAACCAACGCAACTTGGTTCTGCAGATCTTCTGCACTCATTTCAAACCCTCCAGTACCTTGTCGAGCGAAGCCTGGTCGAAAATTGCTTCTCCAGTCACTGCATTGTTGATGCGCTTGCTCAAACCGGCCAGCACGCGGCCCGGGCCGCATTCGATTATCTGAGTGATGCCCATGCCGGCCATCTTGTTGACGGTCTCGACCCAGCGAACCGGGCTGGCCGCCTGACGCACCAATGCATCCTTGATCGCAACCGGATCGTCAACGATGGCAACATCGACGTTGTTAATCAGCGGGATCTTCGGTGCGGAAAAATTCAAATTCGCCATGTATTCGCGCAGACGATCGGAAGCTGGTTTCAGCAGCGACGAATGGAATGGCGCCGACACAGACAGCGGCAGCGCGCGTTTTGCGCCCTTGGCTTTGGCGATGTCGCAAGCGCGCGCAATCGCCGCCTTGTGACCGGCAATCACCAGTTGCGACGGCGCGTTAAAGTTGGCCGGCTCGACCACTTCGCCTTGCGCAGCTTCTTTGCAGGCCGCAATCACGTCTTCGTCAGACAGGCCAAGAATCGCCGCCATGCCGCCTTCGCCAACCGGTACCGCTTCCTGCATCGCCTGCGCACCGAAGCGC
>JAYFNP010000247.1:0-1868 GCA_034933385.1 Burkholderiaceae bacterium
GATTCAGTTCATTTTACTTAAACCGCTTGGGTCACCGATCATTACGACCGTTCCAGAAGAGCCATTGCGTGCGACGATCGCCGCGTGCGGTGGCTAGACGTGGTGCCAATATGAATCTGGAAGCGATGCTTGCCCCGTATGCTGCACATTCGGCGCAGTCACGCGGTCGGCGTTTCACAGAAACGGCCCCATTCTCGCGTACCGCATTTCAGCGTGATCGTGATCGCATCATCCACTCAAATGCTTTCCGGCGTCTGGAATACAAAACCCAGGTATTCATCAACCATGAAGGCGATCTGTTCCGCACACGCCTGACGCACAGTCTTGAAGTTGCGCAAATTGCTCGTTCAATTGCCCGCAACCTGCGCCTGAATGAAGATCTGGTCGAGGCGATATCGCTGGCGCATGATTTGGGTCACACCCCCTTCGGTCATGCCGGACAGGATGCGCTCGATGCCTGCATGCAGGGTTACGGCGGTTTTGAGCATAATCTGCAGAGCCTGCGAGTGGTTGATGTGCTCGAGGAACGCTATGGCGCCTTCGACGGACTGAACCTGACATTCGAGACACGCGAAGGCATCCTCAAGCATTGTTCTGTCGACAATGCACGCCAGCTTGGAGATGTCGGCATGCGTTTTATTCAACAGACGCAGCCGTCGCTGGAAGCGCAACTGGCCAATCTGGCCGATGAAATCGCCTACAGTAATCACGATATCGACGATGGTTTGCGTTCGGGCCTGCTTACCACGGCGCAACTGATGGAAGTCGACTTTTATGCGCGCCATCGATGCGCAGTGGAACAGGCGTTACCCGGCATCGGGCCGCGCCGGGCGATTCATGAAACCGTGCGGCGGATGATCAATGCATTGATTGTCGATGTGATTCAGGCTTCTGAGGCGCGCATTCGTGAGGCGAACCCGCAATCCATTGAAGATGCACGTGTTGCTGCGCCGATGATTGCGTTTTCCGACAGCATGCGTGCCGAAGCGACGTCTTTGAAGCATTTTCTCAACGATAATTTGTATCGGCATTACCAAGTGAACCGGATGACCAGCAAGGCGCGCCGGATCATCGCTGCATTGTTCGATGCTTTTTTTGCGGAGCCCGGATTGTTGCCGCCCGAGTATCAAAAGGTGGACGGAAATGATACGGAGCAGGCGCGCAAGATTGCCGATTATATTGCTGGCATGACCGATCGTTTCGCGATTCGCGAGCATGGGCGGTTGTTCAAGATGGACGAAGCGTGATTTCAGCCTGTTTGGGTACAAAATAATACTGGATAGTGTATTTTAAAATCGCCGCTGAATGTCTGGCCTTCAAGCAATATTTTTGCAAATACTCCCATATTTCTTCAATAAAGCTAGCGGTTTGCTCAAGGAAGTGCTTTCGATGGACAAACAAAAAGGGCGCAGATTGCGCCCTTGGTATTTGCAATGTTGGATCGTCAGGTTGTTGCGCCCGGTGTCGGTTCCGGCATGCGCTTGATGGTTTCCCTGTCGTGATCTTTTTGTTTGGTCTTGTGTTTCAGAACCGTCCGATCAAGTTTGTCGATCAAGATATCAATCGCGGCGTACAGGTCTTGCGAAACGCTTTCGACGTGAATTGTCTTGCCGCTCATGTTCAGGTTGATTTCGGCTCTTTGTCGTTTCTCCTTTTCCGGAAGGGTGTCCACGCTCAGAAGGACGGAAATATCAATAACATTATCGAAATGCCGGGTGACACGATCCAGCTTGCTTTCGACGTAGTCCTTGATTGCTGGGGTCACTTCAAGATGATGTCCACTGATGGTCAGATTCATACACTTCTCCTAAATGAGGCTACCGCTCGGTTTTGACTCCCGCATACCGCAGGAAACGCGTAACGGCACC
>JAYFNP010000248.1:0-1676 GCA_034933385.1 Burkholderiaceae bacterium
CGACGACCGGTCGTCCTTCAAGACGCGGGTTGAAGACGCGTTCGCACGACACGAAAAAGTTGTTGCAATCGACCAGGGCAAACAATCCGCTCATACGGAATATTTCCGCACCACGCCGACCACCACACCCCAGACCTGCAATTCCTCGCCATCCTTCAGGCGGATTGGCCGATAGGCAGGGTTTTCTGCACGCAACTCGATCACGCCACGCTGCCAGTACAGCCGCTTGAGCGTGTACTCATGGTTAACGACTGCAACCACGATATGCCCGTGCTGCGGCTCGATGGCGCGATCGACCAGCACCTTGTCGCCGTCGAGAATGCCAGCGCCCATCATGCTGTCGCCCGCGACGCTGAAATAGAACGACGCGGCACGATGCCTGATCAGGTAGTCGTTGACGTCCAGCGCATGTTCGCCGCAATCCGTGGCTGGCGATGGGAAGCCGGCATGAATTGTTGTCAACGGCGCAGGAAGTTCGATACGCGCGATATATTCGGGCACGGGAACCGGTCGCGATAAGCAAAAGGATGTCATGGATGCACCAATGTACTGTACAAATTAACAGTATAAAGGTGCTCATCACTAGAAACAAGGCCGCAGGAAATCCGCCGTCTGCGGCCAGAAAAATGAAAGAAGCCAGCGCGGCGGCTGGCTTCCGGGTATTGGTGTTGGTATTTATTCTCCCGCCAACTCCGGTGACACAAGCAAACTGTACCGGACAACTATTACAGGTTCATGACCGCAAGCCAATTCCGGCAGAGAAACATCCACCACGTGCGTGTGGAAAACCAAATTTTGATTACATATGGGTTACACGACCTTCAGAAAGCAAAAAGCCCAACCGTTAAGATTGGGCTAAGTGCTTGATTTTATTGGGGTGGCCGATGGGGATCGAACCCACGACAACAGGAATCACAATCCTTCTCAGACCGTATTTCCATACGTTGATCTACATTGATTTATTGCTGTAATTTGATGATTTTAAACGTATTTAATATTTTGTTAACTTTTACATTTATGCCACAATATTCCCTTTTGTAGATATAATTTGCCTACATAGTGCCTACATGGAGGACCGCAAGATGCAAAAGGAAAACTTCACCTATGGTCGGGTAACTAGCTTCAAATGCAACGATGACAAACACCCCTGTTTCTACTGGGACGCCAAAACTCCAGGGCTCGGGGTTCGAGTTACACCATCAGGTGCGAAGTCTTTCATCTTCGAAGGACGCGTTCTTAAACGAACACTTCGAATCACAATCGGGGATGTCCGCACATGGTCCATTGGCAAAGCACAAGCTGAAGCAACGCGACTGAAAGCGCTTACGGATCAGGGAATTGACCCACGCCAACAACTGGTCGAAAAACTGACCAAAGCCGAGAAATTGGTTGTTGAGTCCAAGCGTCAGACCATTACTTTGGGCGATGTCTGGCCCAAATATATTGCCGCCAGACGGAGCAAATGGGGTGAACTGCACCTGCGTGACCATGAAAATGTAGTGCGCATCGGTGGCATCCTCAAAAAACGCGGTCGAGGTCTGACCGAATCCGGCCCGCTGACTAGCTTACTGGATTGCAGACTGGCCGATCTGACCAGCAAACGCATCAGCGAATGGCTGATAAAGGAAAAGAAAGAGCGCCCCACGCAAACAGCACTGGCCTTCCGGCTACTATCA
>JAYFNP010000249.1:0-8699 GCA_034933385.1 Burkholderiaceae bacterium
TGAAGTCGGGATAAATGACGGCGAACGGATAACGTCGCGCCCATCCAGCCAAGCAGAGCGCTCACGAGCAAGAGCAACGCGCTGGCGGCAAAACCGAGCGGAGTCAACTGGAAATCAGAAGAATACAGCCTTGCCAGGCTAGCGATAGCAGCATTCAGCGGCAACAATGCCAGCGCGACCACGGCCAGCGCGATACACCCGGCGCCGAACCCGAGCAGTGCGCCGGTGTAATGAAACGGACGGCGGATGAACGTTTCGGTCGCGCCCACCAGTTGCAGCAACCGGATTTCGTCGAGATGGGACATCACTTGCAGGCGAATGGTATTGAATGCCACCGCGATAACGACCACCCCAAGCGTACACGCTACGAACAACAGCGCCTGCCGCAACACTTGCATCAGCGCCGCCAGCCGTTTGATCCAGGCAGAATCAAGCTGAACTTTATCTACATTCGGCAATTTTTCCAGCTGTTCCACGATGGCTTCGATCTGCGTAGCCGCTTTCGAGCTGCTGTACTGCTCCAGTCGGATCAGGTAGCCGTCCGGTAAAGGGTTTTCCCCCAGGGTTGCCACGACATCGGATAATCCGCTTTTGTCTTTCAATTGTTCAAGCGCCTTTTCACGCGGCGTGAAAGTTATTTTGACGAACTGATTGTGCTGCTGGAATACCTTGCGGATCTCGCCCGCCAGCGCCTCCGACTGTTCGCGCGGCGTGTTCATCTTTACAAACAGGCTGATTTCCGTTTCTACCGCCAGTTGTTCGGTGACCGGCAACACGTTATCCAGCAGCGTGGCGCCAGCGAATGGCAGCGCCAGCGTCATCGCCAGCACCAGCATGTTCAGCAGAAAATTACCGGGTGCCGCACGCAAATGCGCCCAAGCGGAAGCCATCGCAAAAGCCTGACGGCGAAACCATTGATTCATCGTGTCCCCTTTGCCGCCTTGGCGAAGCGGTCGTTGGCCAGCCTGCCCTGGCGCAAGGAAATCACGCGGCTGGCGCGGTGCAGGAAATAATCATCATGCGTTGAGATCAGGCAGGTGACGCCCGCTTCCTTGAATGCCGTCAATGCATCGATCACCTTGCCCGCACTTTCGCGATCCAGATTCGTAGTCGGTTCGTCCGCCAGGATGATCTGCGGGCGATTGACAATTGCACGCGCGATTTCAACCCGCTGCTGCTCGCCGCCGGACAGTTCCAGTGGCAATGCTGCGGCTCGCTCATGCATTCCGACCCGTTCGAGGGCGGCGCGGGCGCGTTTGTCAGCTTCGTCAGAGGACGTTCCAACCACCAGCATCGGCAACATCACGTTCGCCAAGATGCTGCGGTCAACCAGCAGGCTTTGCTGCTGCAGGATCAGCCCCATGTTGCGCCGCAAAAATGGCACAGCCGCACGTTTCAGTGTGCCAATATCCTGACCGTTGACAGTCAATGTTCCGCTGCTTGGCCGCTCGATCGCGGCAATCAACTTCAGCAGCGTCGATTTTCCGGCGCCCGACGGGCCGGAGAGGAACACCAGTTCGCCCTGAGCAATCGACAACGTGATATCGCTCAGTGCAACGGTTCCGCCCGGATATTCCCGGGAAACATTCTGGAATTCAATCATGTCAGCAGCAACCTGCGTATCAGCTCAATAATGCATCGACAAATTCTTCAGCCCGGAACGGCTGCAAATCTTCAATTTTTTCGCCGACACCGATGAAATACACCGGTACGGGCCGGGTCTTGGCAATCGCCGCCAGCACGCCGCCTTTCGCGGTACCGTCCAGCTTGGTGATGATCAGCCCAGTCAACCCCAGCGCGTCGTCGAACGCCTTGACTTGCGTCAGCGCATTCTGGCCGGTATTACCGTCGATGACCAGCAGCACTTCTTGTGGGGCGTTCTCCATTCCCTTTCCGAGCACGCGCTTCACTTTTTTCAGTTCTTCCATCAAATGCAACTGCGACGGCAGCCGTCCGGCGGTGTCGAGCATCACGACATCGACGCCGCGCGCCCTGGCCGATTGCACCGCATCGAAAGCGACCGCTGCCGGATCGCCAGACACCTGCGCAATCACGGTCACACCATTGCGCTCGCCCCAGGCGGCGAGCTGTTCACGCGCCGCCGCCCGGAACGTATCTCCGGCCGCCAGCAATACGGTCTGTCCGTGGGTCTGTAAGTGCTTCGCCAGTTTGCCGATGGTCGTCGTTTTGCCGACGCCATTAACGCCGGCAATCATCATCACCAGCGGCTGATGACGGCCCAGTTCGAGCGGTTTCTCCAGTGGCAACAACATCTCCAGCAGCAACGCGCGTAAGGCCGCCTTGACCTGCGGCGGCTCTGTCAGCTTTTCGTCCTTGACTTTGGCTTTTAGCGTATCGAGCAATGACTGCGTTGCGGCTACGCCCGCATCCGCCATCAGCAACGCCGTTTCAAGCTCTTCATAAAGCGCATCGTCGATTTTCGCACCGACGAACAGTGTCGACAGATTCGACGAAGTTTTTGACAGGCCGGCCTTGAGGCGATCCAGCCATGAGCCTTGCGCCTCGGCATTTGAAGCAGGCACGTCTGATGGCGGCGGCTCGGATTCCAGCCCTGATTTTTTCCTGAAAAAACTAAACATCGGCAATATGGCTGGCGTACGGGAAAAGGTTGCAGCGAAGCTGCAAACAAACGAATACAATGGCTATCATTTTACCAGAGTGCGCCTCATGGAATTCCGAAACTTTCTGTTATCGCTGCTAACTGTTGCGACATTGCTGCCGGGTATTGTCCGGGCGCAGACGACGCAGGAATTCACGTTGGCCAATGGCATGAAAATCATCGTCAAGGAAGACCATCGCGCCCCCACGGTCGTGCACATGATCTGGTACAAGGCCGGTTCGATGGATGAGACCAGCGGTACAACTGGCGTCGCGCATGTATTGGAACACATGATGTTCAAGGGGACGAAAAACCTGCAGCCGGGCGAATTCAGCCGGCGTGTGGCGGCGCTCGGCGGACAGGAAAATGCCTTCACCAGCAAGGATTACACCGCCTATTATCAACAGATCGACCGTGCGAAACTGGAACAGGTGATGGCGCTCGAGGCCGACCGGATGAACAACCTGATGCTTAGCGACAGCGAATTTGCGCCGGAAATCAAGGTCATCATGGAAGAGCGACGGTTGCGCACCGAAGACCGCGCCACCGCCAAAATGACTGAAGCGCTGGAGGCGGCCGCTTTTGTAGCGCACCCTTACCGCTGGCCGGTCATCGGCTGGATGAGCGACCTGCAACAGATGACGGCGCAAGATGCGCGCGACTGGTACCGACGCTGGTATACACCGAACAATGCGACTATGGTGGTGGTCGGCGACGTCAAGGCCGGACAGGTGCGCGCTTGGGCAGACAAACATTTTGGCAGCATTCCGGCGCGCAGCGTGCCGATCACGCGCCTTCAACAAGAACCGCCCCAGCGCGGCATCCGGCGAGTGCTGGTCAAGGCACCAGCGGAAAACCCGGTGGTGATGCTGGGGTTCAAGGTGCCCTCGCTGCGCAATGTCGACCGGGACAACGAAGCCTATGCACTGGACGTGCTGGCGGCCGTGCTCGATGGCTATGACAATGCGCGCCTGAATGCGACGCTGGTGCGTCGCGACAAAGTCGCGCACAGCGTCGACGCCAACTATGACGGCGTCGAACGCGGGCCGTCGCTGTTCATCCTCTCTGGCGTACCGGCAAAAGACGTTTCGCCTTACGAGCTGGAGAACCGATTGCGTGCTGAGGTCGGGCGCATTGCCAGCGAAGGCGTAACCGAAACGGAATTGCGCCGCGTCAAGGCACAGTTGATTGCAGCGCAAGTATACAAACGCGATTCAATGTTCGAACAGGCGATGGAAATCGGCTCAATGGAAATGTCTGGCCTGCGGCATACCGACATCCAGCGCATCATCGAAAGGCTGAAAGCGGTCACGCCGCAGCAAGTTCAGGCGGTGGCGAAAAAATACTTTGGCGACGATGAATTGACGATTGCGACGCTGGCGCCGCAACCCTTGCCGAAACAACCGCGCACGCCGCCATTGGGCTTGCGTCACTAAGCGGAATCACCATGAGACGTCTTGTTTTATGCTTGCTGGCCTTCGTCTTCAACCTCGCGCACGCTGCCTTGCCGATTCAGGCATGGACGCTGCCCAACGGCGCACGCGTACTGCTGGTTGAAACCCACGCGATCCCGATCATCGATGTCAGCATCGATTTCGACGCTGGCACCCGGCGCGACCCGCCGAACAAATCCGGCCTGGCGGAACTGGTCAACGATCTGCTGGCGTCCGGAACGGCTGCTGCCAACAGTGAACCGGCGCTAAACGAAGCGCAAATCTCTGACGCCTTTGCCGACCTTGCCGCACAACGCGACGGCAAAACCGGCAGCGACCGTGCCGGCATCATGTTGCGCACGCTGTCGAGCGCAGCGGAAAGCGACGCCGCGCTTTCGTTGACCGCACGCGTGCTGGCGCAGCCGAGTTTCCCGGAAGCGATTCTGACACGCGACAAAGCGCGGGCGATTGCCGCGCTCAACGAAGCAGAAACCAAACCGAATGTGCTGGCCGGCAAAGCCTTCATGCGAGCGCTGTATGGCAACCATCCGTATGCCGTCAGTCCGTCGGCGGAATCGCTCGGTTCGATTACCCGCGACGATCTGCTCGCATTCCACCGCCGGCACTATGTCGCCAGCCGCGCAGTGATCGCCATCGTTGGCGACGTGACGCGTAGCCGCGCCGAACAAATTGCCCGGCAATTGACCGCCCGCTTGCCGTCCGGCGCAGACAGCGCCTTGTCCGCCTTGCCAGACATAGCGGAAATGCCGGCCAGCGAACAGCGGTTGGCGCATCCGGCTTCGCAAGCGCATATCCTGATCGGCGCTCCGGCGCTGGTGCGCGGCGATGCGGATTTTTTCGCGCTGACGGTCGGCAATTACATCCTCGGTGGTGGCGGTTTCGTGTCGCGGCTGATGCACGAAGTGCGCGAGAAGCGCGGGCTGTCATACAGCGTCAGCAGCAGTTTCAGTCCGAAGACGCAACCCGGGCCATTTACCATCAGCTTGCAGACACACAAGGAACAGTCGGCCAAAGCGCTGCAAGTTGCGCGCGACGTGCTGGCCCAATTCCTGCAACAGGGGCCGACGGCCGAAGAACTCAAGGCGGCGAAAGACAACCTGACTGGCGGCTTTGCGCTCAAGATCGACAACAATCGCAAGATCCTCAACCATGTTGCACTGATCGGTTATTACCGCTTGCCGCTCGACTATCTCGACACTTGGCAGGCCAATATCGGCAAGGTCAGTGCCGACGATGTCCGGGCCGCGTTCCGGCGTAAAATCGCCATTGATCGGCTGGCCACGGTGATTGTCGGCGTTTCGGACTGATTTTATACTCCATATAGTATCTACACAAGCTGCAAAAACACTGGCGCAGCAGCATGTTTTTGGCATATACCCTACTGATTTTGACAATATGAAGGTAACGGACCACAAGCAGAAGACGCGCCAGCAGCCTGCGCAGCAGGTGCGCATCATCGGCGGACAATGGAAACGCACGCCGCTGCCAGTGGCTCATGTCGAGGGATTGCGCCCAACGCCGGATCGCGTGCGCGAAACGGCATTCAACTGGATTGGCCACCAGCTCGGCGGCAACTGGCAGCGCGTGCGCTGCCTCGACCTGTTCGCCGGCAGCGGCGCACTCGGTTTCGAAGCCGCCAGCCGCGGCGCAGCGCAAGTGACGCTGGTCGAGGCCAGTCCGGAAGCTTGGCGCAATCTGGAAACCATCAAGACGAAGCTGGATGCCGGCCAAGTGACCATCGTGCGCGGCGATGCACTGCGGTTCGCGCAAATGGCGGCTGGCAATGGTCAACGCTTCGATGTCATTTTCCTCGACCCGCCGTACCAGGCGGATCTGTTGCCGAAAATCCTGCCGCTGTGCGCCGACCTGCTGGCCGAGGACGGACTGGTGTATGCCGAATCGGCGCAGCCGTTTGACCGGCGCGACGGCGAAACAGCGCCCGAATTTCTCGCTGGCTGGGAAATAATTCGCTCCGACCACGCCGGAATGGTGTTTTACTGCTTGCTGAAACGCTAGTTCTGCCGTTTTTTCAGGCATAATGAACCTCCTTCTTCCTATTTCAAAAGGATTACGATGGCGATAGCAGTTTATCCAGGGACGTTTGATCCGCTGACGCGCGGGCATGAAGACCTTGTGCGGCGCTGCTCCGGCATATTCGATAAACTGGTCGTCGGCGTGGCCGACAGCCGCTCGAAAAAACCGTTTTTCACACTGGAAGAACGGATGATGATTGCCCAGGAAGTGCTCGGCCATTACCCGAACGTGGTGGTTGAATCGTTTACCGGCCTGTTGAAGGATTTTGTCCGCAAGCACGATGCGCGTGTCATCGTCCGCGGACTGCGCGCCGTATCGGACTTCGAATACGAATTCCAGATGGCCGGCATGAACCGCTATCTGATGCCGGAAGCTGAAACCATGTTCCTGACGCCATCCGACCAGTACCAGTTTATTTCCGGCACGATTGTGCGCGAGATCGCGTTCATGGGCGGCGACGTCTCGAAATTCGTCTTCCCGTCGGTCGAGAAATGGCTGCAGGAAAAGCTTAAGCTGATGACCGATTGAGTTTCTGAACACTCATGTCCTTGTTCATCACCACCGATTGCATCTGCTGTGATGTTTGCGTGCCGGAATGTCCGAACGAAGCGATTTTTCTCGGCCCGGACATCTACGTCATCGATCCAAACAAATGCACGGAATGCGTCGGCCATTACGATGAACCGCAATGCCGGCAGGTTTGCCCGGTAAATTGCATCATCCCGCATCCGCAAATCCGCGAAACGCCCGAGCAACTGCAAAAGAAATTCGCGCAGTTGCAGCAAAAACCCTAAGCCTTCCCGTCTGCCTTAGGGTTAGACACAGTCTGCCGACTGCGCTAAGCTGTCGTCATAGTTCATCTGTTTCATCGCACATTCTGTGTGGTAACTGAGCGTTGTCGGCCAGCGGTATGTTTCAAGGCAATAACCATGAATAACGAGCAGGCATCTTTAGAAAGAATTCTGTCCGAACCGACTTTCGATGAAGAAGGCTTCATTGACTACCCTTATGCAGGGCATACCTACAAATTATGGTTCGGCAAAATTGGAACCGGCAGTGCGCCACCAGCATTAATTCTGCACGGCGGACCGGGAGGCAATCATCATAATCTCGTTGCCTTTCAGGCTTTGGCCGATGAGCGCCCGGTCATCTTCTACGATCAACTGGGCTGCGGAAAATCAGATCGGCCAGACAATCCGTCGCTATGGGTCGCAAAACGGTATTTCGATGAAGTGAAAGCCGTGCGGGACGGCCTGGGCTTGCAACAGTACCACCTGATCGGGCATTCATGGGGAACGGTGCTGGCGGTCGGCTTTTCGGCCATGCATCCAGACGGCCTGCTATCGCTATCACTGCACAGCCCCATCTTGAGTTTTCCCTACTACATCCGCCACGTTGCCCCGAAGCTGAAACAAGGCCTCGACCATGCGCAGGGAGACGCGGGGCAAATTATTGACGATTTCGAACTGCATGGGCATGGTTCGCGCCGCGCCTATGACGCAGCCTGCACGGCCTTGCTCAGAAGGCACGTAACCCGCGTCTGGCCACTGCCGGCGGCGATGAAAAAACTGATCGCTGGACGCAACAACGCCATTCATGATGTCATGGTTTCCAGTGATTCGGAATTGAACGTGGCGGGCAATTTGAACACGGTCGACGTCACCGCCCAACTGTTCAAATTGAACGTGCCGGTGCTGATGACGTGCGGCGACAGCGACTTGTGTACGCCCGATTTCACCCAGTGGCAGTCCGGCTTCGCGAAGTCAGCCCAGTGCGAAATTATCGAAGGGTGCGCCCACATGTCTGCCATCGATCGGCCACAGGAACTTATCCGGCTGCAAAAGGCATTCTTTAGAAAAGAGGAAAACGGCCACCCTCTTGTTCACGCGCTTCGGCAGCCGCGTGCCGAAGCCGGCGGTTGCAATCGCGCCGTCGCGAAAGGCAGATGACCGGTTAAATCCGACGAGGTCGCGCCCACGCGCATGGCCAGCGCATCCCGACGGCTCCGCTCGCCACAGTCAGTTCGCCCTTGGGATTAACGCTGGCTGCTCTCGATGGTGATTAACGTAATTTCCGGCTCAGCGAACAAGCGAATCGGCGGTCCCCAGGTACCGACGCCACGGCTGACATATAGCAACCGGCCATGATCCAGCTGGGTCATGCCGGTGGGAACGCCATTGATCAATCGTGTCGGATAGGAAAACGGGAATATCTGCCCCCCGTGCGTGTGTCCGGAAAGTTGCAGATCGAAAGGCAGGTCAGCATTGACCACCGGTCGATGTTTCAGCAGCACGACGAAATCGTTGTCGCTGACGTTGGCCAGTGCCTGGCGCGCGTCGATTCGGGCTTCCTGACCAGAAGACATTCTGGAGGAGTCATCAACACCGACCAGCACGAGACCGCCGGATCTGACCGAATCGCCACGCAACACAGTAAACCCGGCATTCTTCAGGAAGCGCAACGAGTGCTCCACGCCGACAATGTATTCGTGGTTACCAGTCACCGCATAAGAGCCTTGCGGCGCAACGTAGGAATGAAAATACTGGGCCAGCGAATTCAGGTCATCACCCTGTCCATCGACAATGTCACCA
>JAYFNP010000250.1:0-4938 GCA_034933385.1 Burkholderiaceae bacterium
CCATTGACCCGGTTCACCGGCAAACCATTTGCCAGCATCCTTTTCGAGAAAATACGGTTTCAGTAGCGAAGCCACTTGCGGTGCCTGCCGTTCCAGCGCATCGTGGGTCGCACGATCAACGATGAAAGCCGGATCGAAACCGGTCGCCACGCCCCGGATGGGCGACACGTATTCGTCCTTATACGTACGGTGTCCCTGTTGCATCAGCTTGGCACGCAATTGCGCCCAAGCATTCTGTAGCAGCTGCTTGTCCGACATGACAGATCCCCCAAAAACCGCGTTGACAAACCGGCGCCGCGCCGACAACAGCACTAAGCCGGGTTAAAAAATCCGTTGGCGCCAGGAAAACCGGTCGAGTATAACAAAAATCGCGCTGGCCGCCAGCGCTACCCGCATTCTATCGGGGTATATCTCAGAAAGCACTGGACCGGCCAGACATTCCGGGATGTAAAAATTATACTGGAGCCAGTATGATTTTGAACCGAAACCGGCAGCGGCCCGGTCGCCATTCACTGTTACAGTTCGTACGCACTCTTGTCGCCGCCCATCGCCTTTTCGACCATCTTGCGATTCAGCGAAGGCGCCAGCAACTCGACGAACGAATACACGTAACCACGCAAATACGCACCCTGCTTCAAGGCCAGCCGCGACACGCTCGAGCCGAACAGATGGCCAACCGGAATTGGCCGCAAGCCCTTGTCGCGCGCCGCGTCGAACGCCAGACCGACCACGATGCCCACCCCCATGCCCAGCTCGACGTAAGTCTTGATCACGTCGGCGTCGATCGCCTCCAGCAACACGTCCGGTTTCAGCTTGCGAATTTCGAATGCATGATCGATCTTGGCGCGGCCGGTAAAAGCGCGGTCGTAAGTGATCAGCGGATAGCAGGCGATTTCTTCCAGCGTGATCTGTTTCGACTGCAGCAGCGGATGCTCGGGCGGCACCACCAGCACATGTTCCCACTGCGTGCATGGCAACGTGATCACGCCATCGACCTCTTCGATTTCTTCGGTGGCGATCGCCAAATCGGCCTGGTCGCGCATCACCATCTCGACGATCTGCTTCGGACTGCCCTGCAGCAGCGACAGCCGCACCTTGGGGAAACGCTGCATGAACGCTTGCACCACTGAGGGCAAGGTATAACGCGCCTGGGTGTGAGTGGTCGCTATCGTCAAGCTGCCGCTGTCCTGCGCGGCAAATTCCTTGCCGATGCGGCGCAAGCCGTCGACTTCCTGCATGATCAGCTCGACCGATTTCAGGATCGCGCGCCCCGGTTCGGTCAGCCCGCGAATGCGTTTGCCGTGCCGCCGGAAAATATCGACGCCCAACTCGTCTTCCAGTTCGATGATCGCTTTGGACACGCCCGGCTGCGAAGTAAACAGCGCCTTGGCCGCTTCGGTCAGGTTGAAATTCTGGCGCACCGCCTCGCGCACAAAACGAAGTTGATGGATATTCATGCTGCCTCCACGACGCTATATATCGTTAAAGCATATAGGCAATCAAATATCTTGTCATCCAGAATAACCAGCCACCGGCCGCAAAAAGGTCAAAGCTCTGACACCAGAACCGCTAGCCGGAAAGAAAATCGCGGGTATGCGCTGAAATAACGCAGGGTGGCCAGGTATTGCGCGGTTATCGAAATATACTGGCGTCAGTATATTTTCAGGTCAAGCCGCACACGGTTAGCGCAAAGGCACGCCAACCGCTGGCAAGTGCTCACAGCCTGCCGCTAATTGCGCTCGACCCACCACAGGGCACCGACCGCAAACAGCAGGAAAATGCTGCTGGGCAAAACGGCCGTGACCAGTGCCGGCCAAGTGTTGAGCAAACCCAGATGGGAAAACAGGTTGTTGATCAGCAAGAAACCAACACCGATCATGATGCCGGAAAAGATTTTCAGGCTGATACCGCCGGAACGGAAGTGCAAGTAAGCGAATGGCAGCGCCAGCGCCATCATCACAAACACGGACATCGGATAAACCAGCTTTTTCCAGAAAGCAATTTCATAGCGCGCGGTATCCTGGTTATTGTCGGCCAGGTGGCTCTTGTAGACCGCCAGATCATACGCCGACATCCGCTCCGGATTGGCAAACAGCACCGACAGCAGGCTGGGGTTGATTTCGGTCACCAGCTCGCGGTAATCCATTTGGGTGGTGCGAATCGAGGAAGCAAAGCCGGCGACCGGCATCTTTCTGCCATTCGTGTTTTGCTGCAACTGCGTTTCAGTGACCTTGGCCATTTTCCAGGTATTGTTTCCCTGATATTCGGCGCTTTCGGCCGTGACGATCGCCGTCAGCCGCAAATCGGTATCGAACTGGTACAGTTTCACGCCAAGCATTTGTCCGTCGGAACGCATATCCTGAATGTTCAGGAAACGCGAGCCGATGACGCGACCGCTGGCGCCCTGTTCGCGGATCACGTCCTTGCTCCACATGCCGGTGCGGAATTCCTTTCTCACGGACGAACCGGTCGCATCCATCTTGAACTGCGCCGCCATTTTCGAGGTGAATGGCGTCACCAGTTCACCGATCAGCAGCGTCGCAAGCACAAACACCAGCGCGATATTCGCCAAGATCCCGCAGGCTTTCATCGTCGACATCGACGCCGCGCGCATGATGGTGAATTCGGAATTCGACGCAAAGCGCGCCAGCGCATAAATCGCGCCGATCAAAACGGCAATCGGCATCAGTTCATACGCATAACCGGGCAAGCACATCACCACGAACAAGAATGCATGCTGCCAGCGGTAATCGCCCTGGCCGACGACCTTGAGTTCGCCGATCATGTCGAAAAAGGCGAACAGCGCCAGAAACGCCGCCAGCACGAACAGTACCGCGCGCATGATTTCAGCCGCGAAATAGCGTTGCAGAATGCTCATGGCCGAGGTTCCCGCGCAGAGGCGCGCAAGCGCTTGATTTTCGACCACAACACCAGCGGGTGATAACGGCTGTTGACGTTGAGCCGCAACAGGAACAGCGCCAAGGTAATCAAGGCAACCGCCAGGTGCACCGGCCACCACGCAACGCCAAAACCGACCCGGCCCTGCGCCACGGCCGCCTGACAAAAGCTGGTCAGATTGTTGTAGGTAACGCACAGCAACAGCGCGATGATCAGGTTGAGCGAACGGCCGACGCGCGGATTGACGAAACTCAGCGGAATCGCCAGCAGCATCAGCAGCACGCTCATGCACGGCAGCGCTATCCGCCACAGCAGTTCGCTCGTGCTGAACCGATTGTCGGTACTGGCCAGCAACGCCATCGTCGGCAATGCCTTGGCCGATGTGTCACCGAGGAGGACTTTCGCCTTGTTCTCGACCACAATGCTGTAACGCTCGAAATCCATCAATCGGAAATCCGACCGGCCGAGAATGTTTTCATAACGCATGCCGTTGTGCAGCACCAGGAAACGATCGCCATTCGGTTCAGTGGTGATCGAACCTTCATGCGCCACCACAATGCTGTTACGGTCATTGGTCACCGAATTGACGAACACGTTTTTCATTCGAGTCAGGTCGCCCGAAACGCCTTCGACAAAAAATACCCGGTTGGCACTGGCCGATTCCTGAAATTTGCCGGGCGCGACTTTCGATACGTCATCGCGTCTTTCGTAACGCTCGCGGAACTCGGCGCTCTGGCGATTGGCCCAGGGCGTCACGAAAAAACTCAGTGCGCAAGTCACCGCGATGATTGGGAAACCGACCTGCATCACCGGCTTGATCCATTGCGTCAGGCTGACGCCGGAAGCAAACCAGACCACCATTTCCGAATCCTGATAGCTGCGCGTAATCACCAGCAACACCGAAACGAAGCCGGTCAGGATCACGATGATCGACAGGTAATTCAGCACGGCAAAACCGATCAGCGCGATCACGTCGGCTGAATCGACCTTGCCGCCGGCCGCCTGGCCAAGAATCCGGATCAGCATGATGGTGATGGTAATCGTGAACAGTGTCATGAAAACACCGCCCGCGGTACTGATCAACTCGCGCTGGAGCGCACGTTTGAAAATCATTGAAGCGCTATAATCGTTTGATAACAAGGAGGAAGAGATGGACTTTAGCATAAAAGCACCTGCCCAGACAGGGGCACTCCAATCGGCTCAGACAGACTGCCTGGCGGTCGGCGTATTGGAAAACGACAAACTGCCGCCGGCAACCAAAGCGCTGGACCAGACCGGCGAGATTGCGGCAGCACTCCGTTCCGGCGACATCAGCGGCCGGCCCGGCTCGACGCTGCTGCTGCGCCAGCCGAAAGGGTTTGCCGCAAAACGGCTGCTGCTGGTCGGTTTGGGCAAGGATGAGTCCGTTAGCGAACAGAATTTCAAGCTGGCGACTGTCGCGCTGGCCAACGCCTTTTCGACACTCGGCGCCAAGGATGCGATCGTCGCGCTGCCGCTGACGGGAACCGGCCAGCGCGACCTCGGCTGGGCCATCCGTCAGTGCGTGTTCGCGGTATATGACCAGGCGTATCGCAGCGATTCGCAAAAAAGCAGAAAAGAACCGGAATCAGGCGGCGTCCGGAAAATCGCGCTGGCAGTCGCTTCGGCCGATGCTGCATCAGCGCGAATGGAGCTGGCACAAGCGGTTGCCATGGCGCGCGGCGTGGCGCTGGCCAAGGACCTCGGCAATCTGTCGGGCAATGTCTGCACCCCGACTTACCTCGCTGCAACCGCGCGCAAACTGGCAAAATCGCATCGGCTTGGCGTCGAAATCTTGCAACGCAAGCAAATCGAGGCGTTGAAAATGGGCAGTTTCCTGTCGGTGGCCAAAGGCAGCGACGAGCCGCCGAGATTCATCGTGCTGACGTACCAGGGCGGCAAGGCGAAAGAAGCACCGGTGGTGCTGGTCGGCAAAGGGCTGACCTTCGACGCCGGCGGCATTTCGCTGAAACCCGGCGCCGGCATGGACGAGATGAAATATGACATGTGCGGTGCCGCTTC
>JAYFNP010000251.1:0-15272 GCA_034933385.1 Burkholderiaceae bacterium
GAGTCCGGTGCCGCACGCCGACTTCGTCACTTCGACCACGCATAAATCCTTGCGTGGCCCGCGTGGTGGTTTCATCCTGATGAAGCCGGAATTTGAACGCAAGATCAATTCTGCCGTGTTCCCCGGTTTGCAAGGCGGTCCGCTGATGCATGTCATCGCCGCCAAGGCGGTCGCCTTCAAGGAAGCGCTGCAGCCCGAATTCAAGATTTATCAGGAACAAGTGATCAAGAACGCCCGTGTGCTGGCCGAAACGCTGATTTCTCGCGGTTTGCGCATCGTTTCCGGCCGCACCGAATCGCACGTGATGCTGGTTGATTTGCGCGGCAAGCACATTACCGGCCGTACGGCAGAAACCATCCTGAATTCCGGTCACCTGACTTGCAACAAGAATGCCATCCCGAACGATCCGGAATCGCCGTTTGTCACCTCCGGCATTCGCCTCGGTAGTCCGGCGATGACCACGCGTGGTTTCAAGGAAGCGGAAGCGGCGCAAGTTGCGAATTTGCTGGCCGACGTAATCGACGCGCCGGAAGATCTGGCTATCCTCGAGCGTGTGCGCGCCGACGTCAGGAAACTGACCGACGCGTTCCCGGTGTATGGCTGATACCCGACAGCCGACCTTCTCTGGCCGTTCCCGCGCAGGCGGGGATGGCCGGCATTTCACTTAAAGCGGGCGCGTCATGCGATGCCCCTTCTGCCAACACGAAGACACCCAGGTGATCGATACCCGTGTGTCCGACGAAGGGGACAGTATCCGCCGCCGCCGCCGTTGTGTCGGTTGCGACCAGCGGTTCACCACCTATGAGCGGGTCGAACTCAACTTGCCGGCGGTGGTCAAGAAAGATGGCAGCCGTACCGAGTTTTCTGCCGCCAAATTGCGCGCCAGCATGATGCTCGCATTGCGCAAGCGTCCGGTTTCTGCCGAAGCCGTCGATGCGGCCATCCAGCACATTACCGACAAGCTGCTCACTAGCGGCAAGCGCGAAATCGCCTCGACCCACATCGGCGAGATGGTGATGCGTGAATTGCAGCAGCTCGACAAGATCGCTTACATCCGTTTTGCTTCGGTCTACCGCAGCTTCGAGGACGTCTCCGAATTCCACGATGTGATCGAGGAAGTCGCGCAGGAACAGCTCCCGCCAGCGGGGTGAGGGGCTGGCGGCGGCAATCCCGTCAGCCTGGCAAAATATACACGACGCAGTATTCCTGACGGGCGCCCTTTTGCTGGCTGCAAGGGCAGATTGACCCGCATACTCCCGCAGAACTGGCCGCGAGGCCGACGAGCGGCGCGATTGCGGCGACCGGCGGCCGCCAACCGGACAGCCGAACCGGTACACTGGCAGTCACTGCCAAACTTAACTGGTTCGCCTGTCATGCAGACAACAAAACAAAGCGGGTTCACGCTGGTCGAAGTGCTGGTGTCGATTTTCGTGCTGGCGCTGGGCGTGATCGGCGTGGCCGGGATGCAGCTGACGGCGATGCGCAGCGGCCAGCAGTCGACCAACCAGACCGTTGCGGTACAGTTGGCGACGGAACTGGCAGACAAGATGCGCGCGAACGCCGTCGAGATGAAAAAAGGCGATAGTACAGCGTACCTGTTTTCGTACAATTCGGTGGCCGATTCCGCCCCTGACTCGGTGACGGCGTGCTATTCAGGTACTGGCTGCAGCGCAGAACAAATGGCGGCTTACGACATTTACGAATGGAAATTACGTCTGAAGGCGCAATTGCCGGGCGGTCGTGCCGTCGTGTGCCGCGATAGCACCCCGTTTGACAGCAGCAAGGGGACCTATACGTGGGATTGTACCCAGCCCGCCGTCAGCGGGGTGAACTCGCCGATGGTGATCAAAATCGGCTGGCTGGGGAAGGGCAAGAATCTCGACGGCAGCGAGAACACGGATGGAAAATATCCGCCCAGCGTCGCGCTGACCGTTGAAGCTTATTCAAACGCACAACAATGAATTCGTCCACACAATTGGCTAGCAGCGGCGGATGGCGTACAGCCAAGAAACAGCGCGGTTTGACGTTGGTCGAATTGATGGTCTCGATCGTGCTGGGGCTGATGGTAGTGTTGGCGGCAACGGCGTTGTTGGTGTCGAGCAAATCAAGCTATACCACGCAGGATGACGAATCTGTCGTGCGTGATGCCGGAAGATATGCTTTGGAAAATATTACGCGTTCAGTACGCCAGTCCGCGTTTGTCAACCTGGATACGGAAACGGTAGCGAATAGCGGCACACTGCAGGCGCCCATTACGATGACATCGACCATGAGTGCCAACCTGAAAGGGTACGACGGGAAAACATTGATAAGCGATTCATCGGCGACACTGACGGACTCGGATGTCACGTCAGATGGTGTTGTCAACGGCAGCGACGTGCTTGCAGTGAGGTTTTTTGGGGTGGGCAACAAGACAACAGGTTCGATCAACAAGGACGGATATGGCAGCATCGTCGATTGCGCAGGTTTTGGCGTCTCTGCGCCGACGTCACAGACGACGGCTGATGCTGATCGAGGCTGGAGCATCTATTATGTCGCGAAAGATGCAACGGGCGAGCCGCAGTTGCGCTGCAAATATCGCGGGGAAAGTTCCAAGGGATATGGCTGGTCGTCGGAGTCCATTGTGCGTGGGGTCGAGTCCTTTCAGGTGCTTTATGGTGTGGATACCGATAATGACAAGATACCGAACCAATATTTGACAGCGACTCAGATTGATGCACTGGATGCCGCCGCGGCGAAGGACAATCCGGGCAAGACACTGAACGAATACACCTACTGGAAGAAAGTGGTCGTCATCAAAGTGGCACTGCTGATGCGCGGCGAGAAAAATGTGCAGGGCGACACATCCACGATGGTGTTCGACCTGTTTGGAAAAGCATACAGCGATGCCAATGCCTCAAATGATACGGGCAGCCACATCGAGGTTTCCAAGCTGGATGCGCAAGTGAAGAAAAGAGTGCGCAAACTGTTTGAAACGACTATTCAGTACCGTAATTCCGCAACCAGCAGCAATACCCAATAGGATAGCGAACCATGGATTCCCATCCTTACCATCTTGGCCTTCCCCAGCGACAGCCGGCGCGCCGGGTTTTGCGCGCGTCGCAACGCGGCGCCTCACTCGTGGTTTCGCTGCTGATGCTGGTGGCGGTGTTGTTGCTGGGTATTTCCGCTGCGAGTATGGCTTTGCAGGGCGAAAAGGCGGCACGGGGCGACCGGGATCGGCAAATTGCTTTTCAGGCCGCTGAGGCGGCATTGATGGATGCCGAGATCGACATCGAGAATTCCACGGCCAGCAATTCGCGCAGTGCCCTTTTCAAGGAAAAGGACGTGCAGGTTGAATTGTTCATCACGGGTTGTGGCGCCGGAACGGCCAACCAGTCGCTTGGCCTGTGTCAACCTGCGGCAGCGGGACAGACGCCGGTATGGTTAGCGGTAGATTTTTCGGATACGGGCGCCAGCAGCACGAAATCCGTTCCGTATGGCTTTTTCACCGGGCAGACGATGCAGACCGGGATTGGCGCAACGCCAGCCCGACTGCCGCGCTACATCATTGAGATATTTGTCGACAATCAGGCGGGCGGCAGCACTTCTCCCGAAGAAGCTTCCTACATTTATCGGGTGACGGCGATTGGCTATGGTATGAGAGATTCGACCAAGGTGACATTGCAGACTTTCTACCGAAAGGTCGAGAAGACATGAAACGCGGAGGCCTGGCTATGAGAAATCTTGTCCGGGGGAGGATCGTTCCTGTCTGGCTGGCGGTATGCCTGCTGGTGCAGGCGGCTGCATGGGCGGCGACGCCGGCTGTCGTGGATATCGCAACCGGTCCGCTGTACAGCGGTCGCGGTAACGTGCATCCGAACATGGTGCTGGACTTGTCGGTCGAATTCCCGACGGTTGGCGCTGCGTACCGTGCTGCTTACAGCAAGACGACTGAATACACTGGTTATTTCAACCCAGGCAAGTGTTATACCTACCCGAGTTCAAACAGTGTCTACACGGCGACGGGCGTTCTCAGCAATGGGACCAAGTATTACAGCAAGGGAACGACCGAAGTATACAAGTTGACCAACCTGAATCCTCAAACCGGGGATAAAGGTTCGATTGCCGGCTATCTGACGAAACCTTCCAGTGGAACTTACAGTACATACACTGCCGGAACGAACACGCATTTTACCGGGACAACACAAAGCACCGTCTCTTTTTCGGTGCCGGATTTGACCGATGATAACGGTTACTTCCGGATCAGCGGAGACGCCGACAGTAACCATGAATGCAGTGGCGCATTCAGCGGCAATTTCATGAACTGGGCGGCCTCGTCGTCGATCGACATGCTGCGCTATGCGCTGACCGGCGGCGACCGGGTCATTGACCAGACCGACAAAACCGTATTGCAGCGCGCCTTTTTGCCGGATGGCAGTTATAACAGCAACTCAAGTTTTTATGCGGATAGTTCATATTTCCCGCGGCGCACGGTAACCACCAGTTCGACCGTCAGCGCTCCGTCCAAGGTGACCCCTTTTACGGCGACCACACTGTATGTCGTTTCGTGCCGCAACCGGATTCTGTTCAGCAATACCAACGGTGGCGGCACCTGCGATACACAACGTGTCGTCGCTAGCGGCTCGACAGCGGTTCTGTCAACGTCGGACAAATACTACGGCGAATACCTGGCACGCGTGCAGGTGTGTGACAGCAGCGAAGGTTCGACGCGTACTTCGCTGTGCAGCAAATATGGCAGTAATTACAAGCCGGAAGGCGATCTGCAGCGGTATTCGGACAAGTTGCGTGCCGGCACATTCGGTTATCTGACTGAGCATGATACCGGGAACAATAACCTGTATGGCGGGGTGTTGCGCGCGCCGGTGAAATATGTCGGCGCAAAGAAATTCGAGGCGCCCGCTTTTGAGGAAAAAACCAACGACAAACCGGAATGGGACAGCACGACCGGCATTTTTTCCGTCAATCCGGAAAGTGATTCGAGCGGCAGCAGTGGCGTGATCAATTACCTGAACAAGTTTGGACGAACCAACACATCACGTCTGGGCGCCTACAAATCATGGGATCCGGTGAGCGAACTGTATTACGAGAGTCTGCGTTACTTGCAGGGGCGGCAGCCGACTGGAGGGGGCGCGACAACTACGTCGAGTTCAACCACGAACCCGTTCAGTAAAATGGGGAGCGATACGACAGACGATGCTTTTCCGGTGTTGAAAACCTGGATCGACCCGGTGACGTCTTCGTGCCAGAGTAATTACGTGGTGGTGATCGGTGACGTGAATACGCATCGGGACGGTTACATCCCAGGCAGTCAAGCGCTGGGCAGCGACAGTTCGCGGGCAGCGGACTCTGCCAATTCGACATGGCCGGCACTGAATGTGGCGACATGGTCGCAAACCATCAGCAGTATGGAAACTTCATCAGCCTACGGCAACTCGTCGCCCAGGACTGATCTGACTAATCTGGCCACACGGACTGATGCAGGTTCTACCTACGGCACTTTCAATATGGCGGGCCTGGCGTATTGGGCGAATACGAACAATATCCGCTTTGACAAGCCGACAAAGGTCAAGACATTTGCGATTGACGTTGACGAAGGCGGCAATGGCTCGATCGACGACGACAATACACGTTCGCGCAAGCCGCGCAGCAGCGCGTTTTATCTGGCGGCCAAATATGGCGGATTCCTCGACAAGAACAGCGACAGCAATCCGTTCAAAACCTACGATACGGATGGCAAGACGGTGGTGGCCAACAATGCCGAATGGACTGGCACCGCGACGGGAACCGATCCGAGCAATTATTTTCTGGCTAGCCAGCCGGGAAAAATGATCAGCGCGATCCACAATATTTTTGAGGTGGTATCGACCAATAGCGGCACGATCTCCGGCGTGACGCTGACTTCCACCAAAATCTCGACCGATAGTGCTTACGTTTATCAGCCGGGCTTTGACCCTTCGAAGTGGAGCGGTACGCTGCTGAAATTGAAAATGTCGTATGACTCTACGACGAACAAGGTTACCATCCAGGATAGTGCGTATCCAACATGGGATGCCGGTCTTGTGTTGACGGGCAAGACGACGGCTGCTGGCACAACGGTCGCGCCGCGACCGTTGCCTGACGAGCGGAAGATTTATACGGCAAAAGTCAATGCGGATGGTTCCCTGAATACAGTTGAATTCTTGTGGGACAATTTGACGTCCGATCAGCAAACCTACCTGAAAACTTCGCCGGTATCGCCGTATGCGGTTGAAAGCGATGACATGGGTAAAAAACGCCTGAATTTCTTGCGCGGCGTTCGCAGCGATGAAATCGGCTATACGGATGGCATTTTCCGCTCACGTGACCGAGTATTGGGAGACATCGTCAACAGCAATCCGACATGGTATGGCGCACCGGCAAATTATTTGCGGGGGGATGACTATTCGACCTTTTATAACAATTATAAAAACCGGACCAAGGCGGTGTATGTCGGTGCGAATGACGGTATGTTGCATGCATTTGATGCGGATGACGGGAAAGAGTTGTTCGCCTATGTGCCCAACGCCCTGATTCCGTATCTGAATCAATTGACTGATTCTGCCTATGTACATCGGCCTTATGTGGACGGCCAGATGAATATTGTTGAAGCGAAAGTGAATGGTTCGTGGAAGACGATCCTGGTTTCAGGCTTCGGCGGCGGAACGCAAGGATTGTTTGTTCTGGATGTGACAGATCCGGCGGGTTTTTCGTCAGGTTCCAAGGCGATTTGGGAATTCACTGACAAGGATGATGTCGATATGGGCAATTTGATGAGTGCGCCTGTGGTGCAGAAATTCAGGATTGCCAAGAATGCCGACGGTACCGGGGTGTATCGGAATTTTGTTGTTATTGCCAGTGGGTACAACAATTACAAGGATGACGGTTTCAGCAATGCAAGCAGTACGACTGATGCAGGCAAAGGCGTGCTGTTTTTGCTGTCGCTGGACAAGCCTACGGGCGAGGCGTGGCAAGCGGGCACGAACTATTACAAATTCAAGACGCCGGTCAGCGACACTTCCTTGCCGAATGGCTTGAGTTCTCCGGCTGTCGTGGCCGGGAACGATGGGGCCGTGCGTTTCATCTATGCAGGCGATTTGCAGGGGAATCTGTGGCGTTTCGACTTCACGGGTACGGCATTGTCGTGGACGAGTCCGGGCTCGACGCCGCTGTTTGTCGCCAAAGATGCCAGTGCAAACCGTCAACCGATCACGCAGCAGCCGAAGGTTATTCTGGCGCCGGGGGGCGGTTATGTGGTGCTGTTCGGCACTGGCAAGTTTGTCGAAAACGCGGATCTGGTGGCAACGAAATTCAAGACACAATCGTTTTACGCGATTTACGATACGACTTATGACAATGTGTCCGGACGCAGCAAACTCGCACAGCGTACGCTGACCAAGGTTACCGGCAGCGACGATGCCTTTACCTTTTCCGGTGATACCTTTGCCTACGGTACTTCCAGCACCAGCAAGATGGGCTGGTATTTTGATTTCTATAATTCGGGCACATCCAGCGTGACGGCTTGTACGACCAGCCTGTCTTCCTGCGGTACAGGCGAGCGCAGTGTGACCGATGCACTGGTGGCATACGGCAATTTGTTTGTTAACAGCTTGGTTACCGGAAGCAATCCATGTGAAAAAGGCGGTGGCAGAACTTACGGACTTTGTGCCCTGTCGGGTTTCCCGTTCGATTCGAATGGGAACTGCATAACCGATGGCAGCGGAATCAGTGGTTACATTTCCGATGTCGGCATGCTGAGTTCGCCAGTCATGTTTGACATTGGTACCACCATTAGCGATCGTGATTCTGTCGGGCAGTCTGAAGTGACGAAAAAATATGCCATTTTCAATTTTGGCACGGGCGGTTCTGCTGGTACGGCGGCAACGGCCAAATCTTCCGGAGGCAGCGATTTCACGGGCAGTTTCAAAAAAGTGGCCAAACGGTTGAGCTGGCGCGAAGTGTTGAATTACGACGAATTACGCAAGACGGCGAACGATTGACAGCGTATCGGTACTCGTTCAGATGAACGAGCGCGCGGGATAGACGAGACGAGGTGAAAAGTGGACAAAACGACGCAGCGGGGCTTTACGCTGATCGAACTGATGATCGTGGTGGCAGTGGTCGCGATTCTGGCGGCGGTTGTCTATCCGTCTTACCAGGAGTCGGTACGCAAAACGAAACGTGCGGAAGGACGGGCGGCCTTGATGCGCGACATGCAGCAGGAAGAGCGCGATTATTCTCGTCTGAATACTTATGTCGCATTTACCACCGCATCGCCCGGCAGTTACCGCGGGTATTCCGGTGAGGGCAGTACGTCGGCGGCGGCATATCAGATGAAGGCCGAAGCCTGCGCGAATTCCACCATACAAAATTGTGTCCTTCTGACGGCAACGCCGAACTTTGCCGATGACAAATGCAATGTTTTAACGTTGACAAGCACGGGTGTCAGAGGGGCGTCCGGAAGTTCCGGCACGGATTACTGCTGGAAATGATGACATGAAGGCCAACCTGACTCGTCGATTCCATGTGCGCGGTTTCACCATGATCGAGCTGATGGTCACGATTGCCGTTGCGGCCATTTTGCTGACGATCGGTGTGCCGAGCTTCCGGATGCTGATTGATAATCAGCGGTTGACGACGTCCGTCAATGATTTGTTCACCTCGATCAACATGGCGCGTGCGGAGGCCGCTCAGCGTGGTACGCGGGTTGATCTGGCGCCGCTGGATGGCACGACATGGTCCAAGGGATGGGCCGTTTTCATCGACAATAATGGCGACCAGAAGCCGAATTTTGCGGTTGGTGGCGACGAAATTATTTTTTCCACCGGGCCGGTACCGGATGGCATTACCATTTCAACGAATCTGGCTGACGGAGAATATATCGCCTATGGTGCGACCGGCCGAACTCGGAATAATGCAGGTGGACAGATCGCCGGGACGATTTCCTTCACACAAGACGGAACCGTCAAACGGCTGATCAAGCTAAATTTCTTGGGACGTCCTGTGGTGTGTGATCCAGTGCAAAATCCGACGACGTGCAAGGTGACAACCGACGGGAATTGAATCGGCGTTCCGTACGTTATTTCTTCTTGCCTTTGGTCGCCTTGCCGGCTTTCTTCGACAATAGCAGTTCACGCTTGATCGGCTCGCTGTACACGATATCTTCGCCGAGTTTGTCGCGCCGCATAGTCATGTCCCAGCCTTTCTTGCCAGGCATGAATTCCGACCAGCCGGTCATCGGCATCATCAGCGGCAGGCGCACCTTAGGCTTGTTGGTCGCGAGCTGTTCCAGCAAATCCTCGAACATCGCATCCATCACCGGCTGAATGGCCTCGGCGCATTCGTCTTCCAGGTAGTCCTTCACTTTCGGCGAGTTGGAGGCGCTTTTCCAGTCGTTGTTTTTCACGTCCGCCAGATTCAGCAGGTGTCGGTAGAATTCCAGCGCGCCTTTCTCGCCGCCGACCAGCCTGACTTGAAACGAATACTTCCCGACATACGAATAAATGCCCGGCAGGGAATCGGTTTTCGTCATTTCTGCCGTTTCAATGCCTTTGCAGGCATAGGCTTCCGCTAGCAAGCGTGACATTTCTTCATCGTTCGGTTTCGAACAGCCTGCCAGCAGTCCGCTCAGGAGAAGAATCGCCATGCCGGCCAACGCTCGCCCGCGTGTGCTGATGGCCTGTTTGTTCGACAGTCGGTTCATTATTTCCCTCATTCCGTTTGATGCGAGTACCTGTGTGGCGCATCCAAACCAGTTATGTTGTGGCAGGCTGCCTTCATAAACCGTATAGCGTACACTAAACGGCGAAGATTTTGAAATTTTCCGGTTGCGCGTGTCAGACTAGCGGGCGCGTCATGTAGCAAGCAGTTTCGTCGTAGCTGGCAAGGTATGTTTGCTGCACCTTGTCCGTCAGAATTTTCTGCTCGTAGCCCAGCCGTTGCCAGAACAGGTTGGAATCCTGTACCGAGATCAGCGCGGAATGGCGCACTCCGGCGTCGACGCTGGTTTTCCATGCCAGCCGGACCAGATTGCGTCCGATGCCGCGGCCAACGGTGCGCGGCAAAACCGCCAGATCATGCACATACAGGCAATCGGGGTTCTCGTGCGCGACAAAATCCCCGCCCAGGGGGATCACTTCTCCGACGACGGAATGATAGCCGACCAGATAGGCGCATGCGCCCTCCTCATCGATAGCGATCCAGCAAGTGTCCGGGAAGCTCGCCAACCGCGCGCGGATGACGGATTCAGGTTCGATGAAACGGCCTTCGTATTGGGCGCGCTGGATGAGCAAGACATCGGCAATGTCGTGCTCGGACATCGGGCGATAGCGGATAGTCATGATTAGCCTCCTGGTGTTAATGAACCTGGCGCAGTTCTTCCTGCACCAGAATCCACGGTTTGACCACAACCGTCCACAGCGCTTCGTCAGCTACCTGCCACGCTAGTGCCTGTGGATCGCTGACTTTGGCGACGTGACCTTGCGCCAGCCATTGTGCAACCTGCTCCTTGTCATCGTTCGCAAAGCGCACCGCGACCTCGACCAGATCGAGCCGGGCGCTGACAGAAACCAGTGTGCCGGACGCAAAGAACCGTTCCAGCTCACTCCATTTCATCTGCGCCGTTTCCAGGTTCAGCTTGGCGTGCAGGATGACGTCTTTATTCTGTGGGTCGTGCTCGGTCATGTTGGTAAAAAATGAATAGGCCAGAGGGCAAGGCGGCATCAGTAATGCGGTGGGCGCTCGTTGGTCTGATGTACCGAATTGTTACCCAATCCGGATTCAGCCAGTTGCCGCGCCAGCACGGCGATCACTTCGGCCAATTGTTCGATTCGCTGTTGCTGTCGGTAAACCACCTTGTTCAATTCCTCGACCAGATCTTCCTGGCGCGTCAGCTTGATTTCGATTTCGATTAAACGCTCTTCGCTCATCGTCGCCTCCGCTGCTTGTGAAAGGGCATATTGTAGTCGCCGGAACCCTTGGTGGCGCATTTTCTTGCACATTGTATGCACTAGACCACAAGTATCTTGGGAGTATGTGAATAAAAATGCCTGTGTGGCCAGATATTATGGGGTCATTGAAAAATACAGTCGCCAGTATATTTTTAGCCCCAACGGCACCGAGGGCGTTCGTTCAGCCGGCTTTCGGCTGGTTCAGCAGCGCCTTCAGGTGCGCCAGCCGGTTTTGCGGCGTGATTTTTTCTTCTTCTGTCGGCAGCGCATCGCCTTGGTCGAGCTTCATTTCGGCGATGAAGCGCGACGGTTCGCACACCACCGTGTCGCGCGCGCGCTTGCGTTTCTTGCACCACGACACATGCAGACTGCGCTGTGCGCGCGTGATGCCGACATACATCAGCCGCCGTTCTTCCTGGATGCGCGCCGCCAGCGTCTCCGCCGGCGCATCCGGATCGCCCTTGTGCGGCAGGATGCCTTCTTCGACGCCGATCAGGAACACGTGTGGGAATTCCAGCCCTTTGGCGGCGTGCAGCGTCGACAAACGCACCGCATCCGGTTCGGCATCGCGCCCTTCCAGCATGGTCATCAGCGCGACCATTTGCGTCAGTTCCAGCAGGGTTTTGTCGCCATCGTCGCCGGTTTTGCCGCCGACCGCTTTTTCCTTCAGCCAGCCGGTGAACTCCAGCACGTTTTGCCATTTTTCCTTCGCCTGGCGCTCGTCGAAGGTGTTGTACAGATGCGCTTCATAGCCGATCGCGGCCATCATGTCGTCCAGCAGTTCGGCCGCATTGTCGCCGCGGCCGGAGGCGCCCTTGCGGCTGGCGCGCGCTTCGATCTGGTTGATGAAGTCGCAGAATTCGCGCAGCGGGCGCAACTGCCGCTCCGCCAGCTTCGACTCAAGGCCGCCCTTGTATACCGCCTCGAACAGCGAACATTGCCACTGGCCGGCGAAGGTGCCGAGCGCTTCCAGCGTTGCCTGGCCGACACCGCGTTTCGGCGTGGTGATCGCGCGGATGAATGCCGGGTCGTCGTCGCCGTTGGCGATCAGCCGCAGGTAGCTGACGATGTCCTTGATTTCGGCGCGGTCGAAAAAGCTTTGTCCGCCGGACACTGTGTACGGAATCCGTTCGCGCCGCAGCGCCTGCTCGATCACGCGTGCCTGATGATTGCCGCGATACAGGATCGCATAGTCGGAGAATTTCGCGCGCCGCTCGAACCGGTGCGCCGACAGCAGCATTGCCACCTGTTCCGCTTCGGCTTCGTCGTCGGCCATCGCTGCCACCGCAATCGGTTCACCCAGCCCGATATCCGACCACAGCGCTTTCTCGAACAGCTTCGGGTTGTGCGCGATCACCGCGTTCGCCGCCTGCAGAATCCGCGTGCTGGAACGGTAATTCTGTTCCAGCTTGACCACTTTCAGGTCGGGGAAATCGGTCTGCAGCGTTTTCAGGTTCTCGATGGTGGCGCCGCGCCACGCATAGATCGCCTGATCGTCGTCGCCTACTGCAGTGAACATCGGTTTTTTTCCGGGGCCGGTCGCCAGCAGTTTCACCAGCTCGTACTGGCAAGTGTTGGTATCCTGATATTCGTCGATCAGCAGGTAGCGCAGCCGGCGTTGCCAGCGGTCGCGCACCGCTTCGCAGTTGCGGAACAGCTCGACCGGCAAGCGGATCAGATCGTCGAAATCGACTGCCTGATAGGCAGACAGCGTCGCGAGGTAACTGCGATAGATGCGTGCTGCCTGCGCCTCGTCGTCATCTGCAGCCTGGCTGACAGCGGCATCCGGCGACAACAAGGCATTTTTCCACAGCGAAATCATGTTCTGGATGCGGCGGATCTGTTGCTTGTCGGTGGTCACCGCCAGATCCTGCACCAGCGCGAAGCAGTCGGCGCTGTCCATGATCGAAAAACTGTTTTTCAGCTTCAATTCCTGCGCTTCCTGGCGCAGGATTTTCACGCCAAGCGAATGGAAAGTCGAGACGGTCAGTTCGGCCGCCTGCTTCGGTTCCTTCAACAATTTGGCGACCCGCTCCTGCATTTCGGCTGCGGCCTTGTTGGTGAAGGTCAGCGCCGCAATGTGTTTCGCTTCGTAGCCGCCCTGTTCCGTCAGGTGGGCGATTTTTTGCGTGATCACCCGGGTCTTGCCCGAACCCGCGCCCGCCAGCACCAGACAGGGGCCGTCGAGATAACGGACGGCTTCGCGTTGCGGGGGATTCATTACGGAGGAGTGAGGCATGATGAGGCAATCGGTACGGCTGGCACAGCGGAAAGGAAGGCATTGTACCAGCGCGTTTGCGGCGCTCACAGATACTGCATGGTTGACAATATGTTTCACCTATGATGCGGAACAGGTCTTGCATTTGTCGACATCGCCCCCATTAAGGTAGGATTATCCTTTCGGAATCTCCGATCCATTATCCCGAGGAACTTCATGGAACAATTTCACGGCACGACCATCCTGTCGGTACGGCGTGGCGAAACGGTCGCGCTGGGCGGCGACGGGCAGGTGACGCTCGGCAACGTCGTCGTCAAGGGCAGCGCCCGCAAAGTCAGGAAGCTGCACCAGGGCCGCGTGCTGGCCGGGTTTGCCGGTGGCACGGCCGACGCATTCACGCTGCTGGAGCGTTTCGAGGCCAAGCTGGACAAACATCAGGGCAACCTGATGCGTGCCTCGGTCGAGCTCGCCAAGGACTGGCGCACCGACCGGATGCTGCGCCGCCTTGAGGCGATGCTGCTGGTGGCGGACAAGACCGCGACGCTGGTGATCACCGGCAACGGCGACGTGCTGGAACCGGAAGAGGGCGTTGGCGCCATCGGTTCCGGCGGCGTGTATGCGCAATCGGCGGCGCTGGCATTGCAGCGCAATACCGACCTGTCACCGGCCGAGATTGTTGCGAAATCGCTGGCGATTGCCGGCGAACTATGCATTTATACGAATATGGCGCACATTATCGAAACACTCGACTGATTTTCCCCGCATGCCGCCCGTGGCTATGTCGACTTCGCCTTGCCGTACTGGTCGTACTGTCTGCGGCTCGTCTTCGCGCCACGAACGCCATCAGGGGAAAATCTTTGCCGAGAACTGAACCAACCGGAAACACCAACATGAACCTGACACCGAAAGAAATCGTCGCCGAACTGGACAAGCATGTCGTTGGACAGTCCAAGGCCAAACGCGCCGTCGCAATTGCGTTGCGCAACCGCTGGCGCCGGCAGCAGGTGAACGAGCCGCTGCGTCACGAAATCACGCCGAAAAACATTTTGATGATCGGCCCAACCGGCGTCGGCAAGACTGAAATCGCGCGCCGGCTGGCGCGGCTGGCTGATGCGCCGTTCATCAAGATCGAAGCGACCAAATTTACCGAGGTCGGTTACGTCGGTCGCGACGTCGACACGATCATTCGCGATCTGGCTGAAATTGGCGTCAAGCAGACGCGTCAGGTAGAGATGCGCAAGGTGCGCGAAAAGGCGATCGATGCGGCCGAAGAACGGGTGCTCGACATCCTGGTGCCGCCGCCGCGCGACTTCGGTTTCAACGCCAGCCCGACGCCGGCCGACTCGTCCGGCAATGTCGCGCGCCAGACGTTCCGCAAGCGCTTGCGCGAGGGTGCGCTGGACGACAAGGAGATCGAGGTCGAAGTGGCCGAATCCGCGCCAACGATGGAGATCATGGCGCCGCCCGGCATGGAAGAAATGACCGAGCAGATCAAGTCGATGTTTTCCGGCATGGGCAGCGGCCGCAAGAAGGCGCGCAAAATGAAGGTCGCCGATGCGATGAAACTCCTGATCGACGAGGAAGCGGCCAAGCTGGTCAACGACGACGACCTGAAGCAAAAGGCGATTGCCAACGTCGAACAGAATGGCATCGTGTTTCTCGACGAAGTCGATAAAATCACCGGCCGCGGCGAGACCAGCGGTGCCGACGTGTCGCGCGCCGGCGTGCAGCGCGATTTGCTGCCGCTGGTCGAGGGCACGACGGTGAACACCAAGTACGGCATGATCAAGACCGATCACATTTTGTTCATCGCGTCCGGCGCGTTCCATCTGTCGAAGCCGTCCGACCTGATCCCGGAATTGCAGGGGCGTTTCCCGATCCGCGTCGAACTGGAATCGCTGTCGATCGCCGATTTCGAGCGCATCCTGACCAGCACCGACGCCTGCCTGACGACGCAGTACGAAGCGTTGCTGGCAACCGAGGAGGTGAAAATCGAGTTTGCCGACGATGGCATCAAGCGACTGGCCGAGATCGCCTTCTCGGTCAACGAACGCACCGAAAATATCGGCGCGCGCCGGCTGTACACG
>JAYFNP010000252.1:0-9131 GCA_034933385.1 Burkholderiaceae bacterium
TCATCAGCCCAGCCAGCCAGCGACTTGTCGCCAGACATGATCCGGCACATGCAGCAAAATCCAGGTCATGATCACGTAGCGCAACAGCTTGCCGGCCGCCATGTACCAGACGCACGGCCAGAACGGCAGTTTCAGCCAGCCGCCGAGCGTGCTGATCGGGTCGCCGACGCCCGGTAGCCAGGTCAGAAACATCGCTTTTGCGCCGAAGCGTTCCAGCCAGCCGAACCAGCGGGTCTTGCGCTCCTTGGCGAACGCTTCGTGCGCGCCGTAACCCATCCAGTAGTTGAGCACGCCGCCCAGCGTATTGCCGACCGTGCCGACCAGCATCACTGGCCAGAACATGTCCGGATCGGCCTTGATCACCGCGAACACCGCCGGCTCCGATCCCATCGGCAACAGTGTCGCGGAAACGAAGCTGATGACGAATACCGACGTCAGCCCGATTTCCGGGATGGCCAGCATCGCCAGCAGCCAGAGGACGGCGGATTCAATCATGGCGCCTTGATGACGGTGTTAAAGGCGTCCATTATAATGGTCTGTCCAGTTCCGAGGGCTTGGCCCGCTTATTCATGAACGATTACCTGAAAAAAATTCTGACCGCGCGCGTCTACGACGTTGCCGTGGAAACTCCGCTCGAACCCGCGCCGCTGTTATCAGCGCGCCTGCACAACCGCTTGCTGCTGAAACGCGAAGACATGCAAAGCGTATTCAGCTTCAAGTTGCGCGGTGCATATAACAAGATGGCGCAGATGAAGCCGGAACAGTTGAAACGTGGCGTGATTTGCGCATCGGCCGGCAATCATGCGCAGGGCGTCGCGCTTGGCGCGAAACGGCTCGGCTGCCGCGCAATGATCGTGATGCCGGTGACTACGCCGCCGGTGAAAGTCGATGCGGTCAAGGCGCGTGGTGGCGAAGTGGTGCTGTTCGGCGATTCGTTCACCGATGCATATGAACACGCGCTGAAACTCGAGAAAAAACACGGGTTGACCTTCGTCCATCCGTTCGACGATCCGGACGTGATCGCCGGACAAGGGACGATCGGCATGGAAATTCTGCGCCAGCGTTCCGAACCGATCCACGCGATTTTCGTGCCGGTCGGTGGTGGCGGCTTGATCGCCGGCATTGCCGCCTATGTAAAACAGGTGCGTCCGGAAATCAAGGTGATCGGCGTCGAGACGATCGATGCCGATGCGATGGACCGCAGTCTGAAACTGAAACGGCGCGTGACGCTGCCGGACGTCGGGCTGTTTTCCGACGGCACTGCGGTCAAGCTGGTCGGCAAGGAAACCTTCCGGCTGGCGCGCGAATATGTCGATGACATCATTCTGGTCGATACCGACGCGATTTGCGCGGCGATCAAGGATGTGTTCCAGGATACGCGCAGCATTCTGGAGCCGGCTGGCGCGCTGGCGATCGCCGGCGCGAAGGAATATGTCGAGCGCTCGAAGAAATCGAAAAAACCGCTCCGGAACGAAACCCTGGTGGCGGTGGCCAGCGGTGCCAACATGAATTTCGACCGCTTGCGTTTCGTCGCCGAGCAGGCGGCGCTGGGCGAGGCGCGCGAAGCGCTGTTTGCGGTCACCATTCCGGAAGAACGCGGCAGTTTCCGCCGTTTTTGCGAACTGGTCGGGCCGCGCAATGTCACCGAATTCAATTACCGCATCAGCGACGAAAAAGCGGCGCATGTGTTCGTCGGCATCGAAGTGGCGAACCACGACGAACCGGCGAAGATCGCGAAAAATTTCGAGCGGCACAATTTCAAGACGCTCGACCTGACCGATGACGAACTCGGCCAGTTGCATATCCGTCACATGGTCGGCGGCAAGAGTGCGCTGGCGCATGACGAACTGCTGTACCGTTTCGAATTTCCGGAACGTCCGGGCGCGCTGATGCGCTTCTTGCAAAGCATGGCGCCGAACTGGAACATCAGCCTGTTCCATTACCGCAACCATGGTGCCGATTACGGCCGGATTCTGGTCGGCTTGCAAGTGCCGAAGAAGGAAATGAAGGCATTCCGCGAATTTCTGTCGACGCTCGGTTACCGGCACTGGAACGAAACCGACAACCCGGTGTACCAACTGTTTTTGGGATAATCGGCAATGGCATTACCCCACACACCTGAAGACTCACCGCTTGGCAAGCCGGTATCCTTTGACAGCAGTTACGATCCGTCGCTGTTGTATCCGATCGAGCGCGCGCAAACGCGCGACAGCCTCGGCCTGGGCCGGACAGTGCCGTTTTTCGGTATCGACATCTGGAATGCATATGAGCTGTCATGGCTGAACCTGCGTGGCAAGCCGCAGGTTGGCATTCTGAGCGTGACCGTGCCGGCCGATTCGCCGAACATCATCGAGTCAAAATCGTTCAAGCTGTACCTGAATTCACTGGCACAGGCAAAGCTGGCCGGCAAGGAGGCGTTGTGCGAATTGCTGCGCGCCGATTTGTCAGCCGGGTTCGGTGCGCCGGTGCAGGTGGCGGTCAGCGAACAGGATGCGTTTGCGGCGCAAAATATTGAAGAACTGGATGGTTTGCTGCTCGACCGGCTCGATATCGAGGCCGATGAATACCAGCCGAACCTGACTTTTCTGCATACCAGCCAGGATGAACCGCCGGTCGAGGAAAAGCTGGTGTCGCACCTGCTGAAGTCGAATTGCCCGGTGACTGGCCAGCCGGACTGGGCCAGCCTGCAAATCCATTACGTCGGTTTTCCGATCAACCAGGAAGGCTTGCTGAAGTACCTGATCAGCTTGCGTTCAGCCAGCGGTTTCCACGAACAATGCGTCGAACGCATTTTCATGGATCTCCTGCGCCAGTGCAAGCCGACCAAACTGGCCGTGTATGCGCGTTTTACGCGGCGCGGCGGCATCGACATCAATCCGTGGCGCAGCAATTTCACTACCGGACAATACCCGTCGAACGCGCGCCACGCGCGGCAATGAAAAGAAGCGGTATGCCAAAGATGGGGTACGATTGGGTCGTTGTTCATTTGTTGCGCGATTCGCAAAGCAGCTTATAATTCGGGCAGACTTGATCCCCGCGCACTGCGCGCCATGGTTTGGACATGACCCATCTAGCCGAAATACTTTCACGCAGCAATGTCGCGCTCGATTTGGCGGCATCGGATAAAAGGCAGGCTTTCGAGCAGGCCGGATTGCTGTTTGAAAGCAATTGCGGCATTGCCCGTTGGGCGGTGACCGACAACTTGCTGGCGCGCGAGACGCTGGGCTCGACCGGCCTCGGGCATGGCGTTGCGGTGCCGCATGGCAGGATCAAGGGATTGAAGTCGGCCATGGCCGCTTTTGTGCGCCTGAAGGAGGCGATCCCGTTTGACTCGCCGGATGGCAATCCGGTGAACCTGCTGGTGTTCGTGCTGATCCCGGACAATGTGACACAACAGCATCTCGAGATCCTGTCTGAGATTGCAGAAATGTTTTCAAACACCGATTTTCGCTCGATGTTGGCGAACGAGCACGATCCGGAATCGGTGCATGCGCAGATTCTCGCCTGGAAACCGGGCCGGCACAAAGCCGCCTGAACCTTTTCTGGCGCGCTTTATTCGTCTTCAAACGGAATACCATGACCACGCTGACGATCCAACAACTTTACACTCACAACCATCGGACGCTGAAGATGGAATGGGTGGCCGGGCTGAACGGCGGCAGCCGCCAGGTTTCCGGCAATGCTTCGTCGGCTGCAGACCAGGTCGGCCATTTGAATTTGATTCACCCCGGGCGCATTCATGTCTTTGGCCGGCAGGAAGTCAGCTATTACGAACGCCTGTCGCCTGAGTCGCGCGCCTACCAGATTCACGAATTGATCGATGGCGACCCGCCGGCGATCATCATCGCGCGCGGCTTGTCAGTGCCGCCGGATTTGCTGTCGATCTGCGAAGCGAACGACATTCCCGTGTTTTCAACCCCATTGCCAGCCGCCGAAGTGATCGACTTCCTGCGGGTATTCCTGTCAAAAAAACTGGCGCAGCGCGTGATCTTGCATGGCGTGTTCATGGATGTGCTCGGTCTGGGGGTGCTGATCACTGGCGAATCCGGCCTGGGCAAGAGCGAATTGGGGCTGGAACTGATCACCCGCAATCACGGTCTGGTGGCGGACGATGCGGTCGAACTCTCGCGCATTGCGCCAAACGTCATCGAAGGGCGCTGCCCGCCGTTGTTGCAAAACATGCTGGAAGTGCGCGGTCTTGGCCTGCTCGACATCAAGGCGATTTTCGGCGAAGCGGCCATGCGGCGCCGGATGCGCCTCAAATTGATCGTTCATCTGGCCCGGTTCAAGGGTTATGACGAAGATGCAGACCGGCTGCAGGTGCCGAATCTGACCGAGGAAATCCTCGGGCTGCCGATCCGCAAGGTGGTCATCCCGGTCGCGGCCGGCCGCAACATGGCGGTGCTGATCGAGGCGGCGGTGCGCAACACCATTTTGCAATTGCGTGGCATCAACACGCTGGAAGAATTCACGGATCGACAAAGAAAAGCGATGACAACGGACTGACGCCATGCATATTGTCCTCATCACCGGCATTTCCGGTTCCGGCAAATCGGTTGCATTGAATGTGCTGGAGGATTCCGGTTATTTTTGCATAGACAACCTGCCGCCCTTCCTGCTGCCGAAACTAGCCACAACATTCATGAATGGCGACACGCCGCGACTGGCGGTCGCGGTCGATTCGCGCAGTGCCGCATCGCTCGCGCATTTGCCGGACAATGTCCGCCAGCTTCAGCAGGAAGGGCATGACGTCAAGGTGCTGTTTCTGACCGCCGACACGCAGACGCTGGTGACGCGGTTTTCCGAAACGCGGCGCAGCCATCCGCTATCACATCGCGGCGAACCGTGCGGCGAGTCGGCACCGCGCACGCTGGTGGAGGCGATCCATGCCGAGCGCGAATTGCTGGCGCCGATCGAAACGCTCGGGCACGTGATCGAGACCTCCAACATGAGCGCCAACAGGTTGCGCAACTGGGTCAAGGATTTTGTCGATATCGAGCGGGCGCCACTGACGCTGTATTTCGAATCGTTCGCGTTCAAGATGGGGGTGCCGCAGGACGCCGCGCTGGTGTTCGACGTGCGGGCGTTGCCGAACCCGCACTACGATCTGGCATTGCGGCCAAAGACCGGGCAGGATGCCGAAGTGATCGCGTTTCTCGAAGCGCAACCCGAGGTCGGGGACATGCTGAATGATATCCGGGCATTCGTCGAAAAATGGCTACCGTCGTTCAAGGATGACAATCGCAGTTATCTGACGGTTGCGATTGGCTGCACTGGCGGCAGGCATCGTTCGGTGTATATGGCAGAACGCCTGGCGCGCCATTTCAGGAAGAAAGAATGCGTGCTGGTGCGGCACCGCGATCTAGGCTGATATTTTTTCCAGCAGTTTCCTGACTGGCGCCGGCAGAGGTGCTTGGGCCATCTGGTCAAGGTTTTGCCAGACCTGCTCCTGTTGCGCCGCGATGGGTTTGCGCTGCCTGAGGTGAATCAGCCATGGCAGAACACGCAGCCGGAAATGCGTGAAGGTATGCGTGAACTCCGCTAGCGGCTGGCAATCGGTGATTTCTCCAAAACGTTCGGCTGCTTGCCGGATGGCTGTCTGGTCGTTGTCTTCCACTTCCGGCAACGACCACAAGCCGCCCCAAATGCCATAATCCGGTCGGCGTAGCAGCAAGACTTCGTCGTTGTCGACAATGACCAGCATGGCCAGCTGTTTTTCCGGTGTCGGTTTTTTCGGCCTGGGTTGCGGCAGTTCGGACACCCGTCCTGTGGTCAGAGCAACGCATTGCCGCGCCAGCGGGCAGGCAGCGCAATTGGGCTGGCCGCGTGTACAGACCGTCGCTCCGAGGTCCATCAGGCCTTGGGTATAGGCTTCAAGGTTTTGCTTTGGCAGCAGCGACTCGGCTTTTGCCCACAGCTTCGTTTCGACGGCTTTGTCGCCCGGATAACCTTCAAGGCCGAATGCCCGACACAGCACACGTTTCACATTGCCGTCGAGAATGGCGGCGCGCATGCCAGCCGAAAATATCGCAATTGCCGCTGCGGTCGAACGGCCGATGCCGGGCAGTTCGGCGAGCAGACGCGGGTTGGAGGGAAAGGTGCCGGCGTAGTCGGCGACGATGCGTTGCGCACAGCGGTGCAGGTTGCGGGCGCGCGAGTAGTAACCGAGCCCGCTCCACAGGGCCATCACGTCCTGCTGTGGCGCAGCGGCCAGCGAAAGAACGTCGGGGAAACGCGCAAGAAAACGCTCGAAATACGGGATAACGGTGCCGACCTGCGTTTGCTGCAGCATGATTTCCGACAGCCAGATGCGGTACGCATCGCGCGTGTTTTGCCACGGCAACGTATGTCGCCCATGCGAACGTTGCCAGCGGATCAGGTTGGTCGAAAATCTTGCATCCTTCGTCTTGCCCGGAGGATGCGCAACGGCGGGACTCACTTAGGCGGCAGCGTCAAGCGGTGTCGGTTCGCCAGAGATTGACGCCTTCAGCGCATTTTCCAGCACGACCAGCCGGTTGAGGATGGCTTCCGTCTCGGATTTTTGCTGTTCCAGCGCATCGATCTTGTCTTCCAGGCTGTCGATCGCGACGTGGATGCGCTGCACTGATTGCTGCCGGTGCTTGAGCTGTTCCTTGTGCTCGCGGATCTGTGCTTCCAGCGGCGCGATCACGACTTTCAGCCAGGCTTCGACATCGCGGTTCGATTGCAGGAAGCTGTGCTTGACGCGGGACGCAATCGAATCGAAGAACTTCTGCATCAGCACCACACGCGAGGTGGTCAGCAGCGTCAGTGTGCCAAATTGTTTCTGGTAAGTGCTTTCGATCATGTCCAGTTCCTTCAGGTATTTTTCCATCGAGAACTGCATCGGCGTCGAAACAGCCAGCCCGTGTTCGCTCGAAAATTTGTGGTACATGACGTTCATCATTTCGAAAATCTCGGCGATTTTCTGATCGGACAGCGCAAGGTTGTTCCGGGTCTGTTCAAAAAACTGCTTGACCGCGCCGCGCAAGCCGGTCGACAGACGGCTACCGCCCATTGTCTCGCGCGTCTGGTTGATGGTTTCTTTCAGCACTTCCATGCCGAGGCTGGTGAAAACATCAGCCGACAGGCGTGCGAATACGCCGCGCGTTCCTTGCAATTTGATCAGGCTGCCGTCGAAATCCTTTTTCTCAGCGTCCAGACGCTTCATCATGTGCTGGATCACGTTCGAATTCTTGCCGCGCAGGCTTTTCAATTCGAACAACTGTTCCACTGCGCCGCGGGTGCGCGCCGAAAGTAGCGCATGCTTGGAATCGATCAGGGCATTGATTTCCGCCGCCAGTTGTTGGCGGATGATGTCTTTTTTCGCCGGTATGAGTTCCGACGACAACGCATTTTCCAGCAGCGGCAGGCGGCTTTTGTCGAGCAATTCGCCATCATGGCCGATTTTCGCGACCAGACCTTTTTGCGCCGAAACCGGGAAGACCTGCTTTTCTTTCAGGCCGAGCATGCCGGCGACGCTGGTCACCTGGCCGCTGATTTGCCGCTCGATTTCGTCGGCGGTGCGCAGTTCGTCCCACATGCTGTCGATCTTGTTCAGCACCACCATCCGGCCGGCGCCGGCGCCGATATGTTCTTTCCAGACGTCGATATCGCTTTTGGTGACCCCCGTGTCGGCCGCCAGGATGAACAGCACCGCATGTGCATTCGGGATCAGGTTCAGCGTCAGTTCCGGTTCGGTACCGATCGCGTTCAGGCCCGGCGTGTCGAGAATGACCAGCCCTTCCTTCAGCAGCGGATGCGGGAAATTGACGATCGCATGACGCCAGCGGGAGATTTCGATCATGCCATCTTCGCCGACGGTCAGATTGGCATCCGGGTCATCTTCGTCATACAGGCCATAAGACTTGGCTTCTTCGATCGAAACGCGCTTGGTCAGGCTGACCTGGTTGAACGCCTCCATCATGCCGTCGGCGGAGGTGACATTCAACGGGTGGACGGTCCAGGCGTGGCCCTGGGATTTGAAATCGCTGGTCGAACCGGCGCCGGCTCGGGTTTCGATCGGCAACAGGCGGATCGATGGTGGCAGCGTTTCGTCGTACATCAGTTCGGTCGGGCACATGGTCGTGCGTCCGGCGGACGAAGGCACGATGCGTTTGCCGTAACCGGCGAAAAAGATGGCATTGATCAGCTCGGATTTGCCGCGCGAGAATTCGGACACGAACGCAATCGACAATTTGTCGTCGGCCAGCCGTCCGAACATGTTCTGGAAGCGCTGGTTGCTGGCGGCATCCGACAGGCCGGCAGCATCCAGCCCTTGACGATAGTGTTCCAGCGCGGTCACCAGACCTTTGCGCCAGTCGCTGTATTCCTTGAATTGTTGGACCAGATTGCTCACATTAGCCCCAATCACGCTGTTTGATTATCGATGCGGCACCGGAAATATACCGATACGGCATCCCTGACGCCAGTTCGTTACATCAAACGAAAAGCAAAAACAAAGTACGACAACACAAGGTTCCCGCCGCTGCCGGGCAATGGAGACAACCCGGGATTGCAACGGCAAGACACTACACCCGCTTGCGCGGTCATTTTTGACAAACGGCACAATAAAACGTTGACCGTTGCCCCTGCCTGATTTGTCGTATCGCCGACCCGCAAACGCGGCAGGGCTGCCCGGCGCGGCCGTACACCGAGCAATTCAACTGAAAATAGCCGGATTGCCCATCCACGCCGGCAAAATCGCGTAACGAACTGCCACCCTGCTGCAACGCGGCATTCAGAACGGCACGAATCGCCTCGACCAGGTTATCGCAACGGTTGCGTCCAATTCGACCGGCGGGCGTTTTGGGATGGATGCCCGCCGCGAACAGACTTTCAGATGCGTATATATTACCAACACCCACGACGATTTTGCCAGAAAGCAATGCAAGTTTTATATCATTTTTGCGATTGCGGCATTTTTGATACAAATATTCGCCACAAAAGGCGCTGTCGAAAGGCTCGAGACCCAGATTCTTCAGCAACGCATGGTTGACTGCTGGCCCCTGTTCGATCGGGTGCCAGAGTACGGCGCCGAAGCGGCGCGGGTCGGTCATCCGCATGGCCAAGTCACCGAATACCAGATCGAAGTGGTCGTGTTTGCCGGCGGG
>JAYFNP010000253.1:0-8107 GCA_034933385.1 Burkholderiaceae bacterium
CCCGATCCGGTCGCGCCGACCATCAGCACCAGGCCGCGCTTTTCCATCGCGACATCTTGCAGCACCTCAGGCAGCTTCAATTTACCCAGACTCGGGATCTCGGTATTGATCGTGCGCAGCACCATCCCGACCCGTCCCATCTGCATGTACGCCGACACGCGGAACCGTCCCAGACTGCCGGGGTTGATCGCAAAATTGCATTCCTTGGTCTGCTCGAACACCGCCGCCTGCTTGTCGCTCATGATCGCGCGCGCCAGTTCGACCGTATGCGCCGCCGTCAGAACCTGCCCTGATATCGGCGTGACCTTGCCATCGATCTTGATCGCCGGCGGGAAATCGGTCGAAATGAACAGATCCGAACCATTCTTGCTGACCATCAGGCCGAGCAAATCAAACATGAATTTCGTCGCCTGATCCCGTTCCATATGCCTCTTTCGTGAAATGTCAGCCGGGGAAATTTTCCGGCACTTTGGCGGCCGCGCGCGCAATCGGCGCCGCGATCACATTACGCCGCACCAGATCGGTCAGGCATTGATCGAGCGTCTGCATGCCGACACTGTGCCCGGTCTGGATTGACGAATACATTTGCGCAATCTTGTTTTCACGAATCAAATTCCGAATCGCCGGTGTGGCGATCATGATTTCATGCGCGGCCACGCGACCAGATTCATCCTTGCGCTTCAGCAACGTCTGCGTGATCACCGCCACCAGTGATTCGGACAGCATCGCGCGCACCATCTCCTTTTCTTCGGCTGGGAAAACGTCAACCACGCGGTCGATGGTTTTCGCCGCCGATGACGTATGCACGGTAGCAAACACCAGATGGCCGGTTTCCGCGGCGGTCAGCGCCAACCGGATCGGTTCCAGATCGCGCAATTCGCCCACCAGAATCACGTCCGGGTCTTCGCGTAGCGCCGAGCGCAAGGCATTGTCGAATGACAGCGTATCCGACCCGACTTCGCGCTGGTTGATCAGGCAGTGTTTCGACTCGTGCAGAAACTCGATCGGGTCCTCAATGGTGATGATGTGCGAATTGATGGTTTCATTGACATGATTGACCATCGCCGCCAGCGTGGTCGATTTGCCAGAGCCAGTTGGCCCGGTCACTAGCACCAGTCCGCGCGGGCGCAACGACAGGTCGGCGAAAATTTTCGGACAACCCAGTTGCTCGAGCGTCAACACTTTCGATGGAATCGTCCGGAAAACGGCGGCTGCCCCGCGATCCTGGTTAAAGGCATTCACCCGGAAACGTGCCAATCCGGGAATTTCGAACGAGAAGTCGCACTCCAACCGCTCTTCGTAGGTCTTGCGCTGGCCATCGCTCATGATGTCGTACATCATCGTATGCACTTCCTGATGCGGCATCACCGGCAAATTGATGCGGCGAACATCACCATGCACACGAATCATAGGCGGCATACCGGAAGACAAATGCAAGTCGGAAGCGTTATTTTTGACCGCAAATGCCAGCAGTTCTGAAATGTCCATTTATAATCTCCGGTAATCGTCGAAGAATAGATGCTCTTTCCGGCATCAAACGCCAGCCTGATTATGTCCGCAATCTCGCACAACTTGCAAGCCGTTCATCACAATATTTCAGTTGCCTCGCAAGCTGCGTCGCGCAAACCGGACGAAGTCAGCCTGCTGGCCGTGTCGAAAACCTGGGGTGCCGATGCAGTACTGGAGGCGGCGCGTGCCGGACAGCGAGCATTCGGCGAAAACTACGAACAGGAAGCCGTCACCAAAATGGCCGCCGTGAAAGCGGCGCAACCCGACTTGGCGCTTGAATGGCATTTCATCGGCCCGATACAGAGCAACAAAACGCGTTCGATCGCCGAACACTTCGACTGGGTACACTCCGTTGATCGCGAACGGATTGCCCGCCGTCTGTCGGAACAGCGCCCAGCCCACCTCCCGCCCCTGAATGTCTGCATCCAGGTCAACATCAGTGGGGAAACGAGCAAAAGCGGTGTTTCTGTTACCGAAGTTCCGGCATTGGCAAGCGTCATTGCGTCGTTGCCGAGATTGCGACTGCGCGGCTTGATGGCCATCCCTGAACCGGAAAATGACCCAAAAAAACAACGCATCCCATTTGCGCAAATGAAACTTCTATTCGAGCGGTTGCGCGCTCAAGGGTTTGGGATGGATACTCTCTCGATGGGCATGACCGACGACCTGCCGACAGCCGTTGCTGAAGGTGCCACGATCGTTCGTGTCGGCACTGCCATTTTTGGACAACGAAAAACTCATGAAAGATAATTTGAAAATCAGTTTTATCGGCGGCGGCAACATGGCCTCCGCGCTGATCGGCGGACTGGCCGGCAAACTGACGCACGGCAGCAACATCCACGTCATCGACATCAATTCAGACAAGCTTCAATCTCTTCAGCAGCAGCATGGTGTCTCGACTGCCGGCCGCATTGACAGTACGGTTGAAGCGAGCGATGTCATCGTGCTGGCAGTCAAACCGCAACAAATACACGAGGTGATGACAGAACTAGCGCCACATGTGTCGCGGCAACTGATCCTGTCGATCGTCGCCGGTATCCGCGCCGCCGACTTGTCGCGCTGGCTGAATGGACATCGAACCATTGTGCGCACAATGCCGAATACACCCGCACTGATCGGCCAGGGTGTCACCGGTCTGGTCGCGCTGGATAGCGTGTCGCAAGAGCAAATTTCCCAGGCGAACGCCATCATGCGTGCCGCCGGCGCCACGGTCTGGCTGGAAAATGAATCGCAAATCGATGCGGTCACCGCCTTATCGGGCAGCGGACCGGCTTATGTGTTCTATTTCATCGAAGCAATGCAGCAGGCTGCCGAAGCATTCGGCCTGAGCGCTCAACAAGGTCGCGAGTTGGCGATCGCCACCTTCACCGGCGCGGCGCAACTGGCGGCACAATCGTCCGAGCCGGTTTCGGTGTTACGCGAGCGGGTCACGTCGAAAGGGGGCACTACCTTTGCTGCATTGAGCAGCATGGAGCGCGACGACGTGAAAGGCGCGATTGTCCGCGCCATCAATGCAGCCCAGATGCGCAGCAAGGAATTGGGAGAAGAATTTGGCCGAGGTTGAAGACCTGGCCGGTAACAAGATGGATGCTAGCTGTGAAATCAATTTTATTGAGGACAACCATGAAAAACGACAACAAGATATTGAAGATTCTGGCTGCCGGCGCAGTGCTGGCGACGATGCATTTGAGTGCGCACGCAGTCGATTCGGTGTCGGCCGAATATGCGTTCGGTTCGAACGTTCAGGTGGTGCGCCTCGGCGCGCAATGGGACTGGTCGCAACGCTGGTTCGCTTCGAACGGCAACCATATCGGCGGCTACTGGGATCTGTCGCTGGGTCAATGGCGCGGTGACAAATATCGCAACATCGACGGTGAGCACCAGAACATCACCAGCATCGGCATCACCCCGGTATTCCGCTGGCAAAAAGACAGCAAGAAGGGCTTTTATGCGGAAGCCGGCGTCGGCGCCCATTTGATGTCGGAAACATATAACAATGCCGACAACAGGATCGCGACCGCCTTCACCTTCGGCGACCATGTCGGCATCGGCTACGTTTTCAACAACAAGCTCGATCTGGGCCTGAAATACCAGCACTTTTCGAACGGCGGCATCAAAAAGCCGAATAGCGGCGTGAATATGACCGTGCTGCATGCCAGCTACCATTTCTAACCGCCGCATGATGGAGCAAGCTTGAATTCCGCACAACCACGCATCGCGTTTCTCGGCATTGGCCTGATGGGTCTGCCGATGGCCAAGAACCTGTTGAATGCCGGTTATCCGCTAACCGCTTGGAATCGTACCCGAGCGAAGGCCGAGCCACTGGCTGCCGATGGTGCACAAATCGTCGACTCGCCGCAAGAAGCCGTGAACAACGCGCCGATTGTCATCACGATGCTGGCTGATGGCCCGACCGTGATCGATGTCATCAAAGCAGCCTTGCCAACAATGCAACCAGGTTCCTTGGTCATCGACATGAGTTCGACCCGGCAAGACGAAGCACTCACACTGCAGGCACTGCTGGCAACGCAAGGGGTCGCCTTCATCGATGCACCGGTCTCTGGCGGCGTGGTTGGCGCGGAAGCGGCCTCCCTGGCGATCATGGCGGGCGGCAGCGCGGCGGATTTCGAACGCGTCAAACCTGTGCTGGCGGTAATGGGGCGTCCGACGCTGGTCGGGCCGGCCGGATGCGGCCAGATTGCCAAGCTGTGCAACCAGTTGATCGTCGGTGGCACCTTGTCGATCATCGCCGAAGCACTGCTGCTGGCACAAGCCGGCGGCGCCGATCCGGCGGCGGTGCGCGCGGCGATTCGCGGCGGGTTTGCCGAAAGCCGCTTGCTCGAAGTGCATGGCCAGCGAATGCTGGATCGCAACTTCGCGCCCGGCGGACAGATCAAGACTCAATCGAAAGATATGGACAATATCCTGATCGCCGCGAAAAACGCTGGCCTAAAGCTGCCGCTATCGGAACGGGTAACCGATCTGTACCACAGTATCCTCGGTCAGTTGCCGAATGCCGATCAGTCAGCGGCCTTAATCGCATTGGAACAGATCAATCCGGGATTGCGGGTCGGGCAACTCGCTGACAAGTTCTGACAGTTCGCGCGGCGCGATCCCTGCCACTATCGGCTTTAAAAAATTACGGCGCCCGCGGCCGTTAACCTCTGGCCGCCGGTAGTGCGCTTTGCTGCTTGAAGTGCATATGCGCCAGCGTCAGCGATATCGCCAGCAGCAGTGCGCAAAAATACATCGGCGCGCCGATGCGCCAGTCACCTTTGGGCAAGTGTGACACCATCCCCAGCAGCGGCGCACCGATGACCGGTGCGATCACTGCCATCAGACTGTTGATCGAATTCACTGCGCCCATCGTCTGCCCCTGATTGGCGGGGCCGGCAGCGCTCGAAATGATGCTCTGGATGCAGGCGGTCACGGTGAAACCAAGTGCATTCAACCCAATGATGGCGAACATCATCCATCCTTCGCTGGCCACACCCCAAAGAACATGCGCAATGGTCGAGGAAACCAGTCCGATCACCGCCAACCGATGCGGCGTAAAACGTTTCAGCAGACGGCCGAGCAAAAAACCTTGCACAATGACCGACACCAGGCCGACCGTCGCCAGCGACCAGCCATTTTGTTGCGGACCCCAGCCAAACTTGAAGGTGGTATACAGTACCCAGCAGGTATGTGCCATGAACTGCGCCAGCCCGCAAAAGACAACCACTGCCACCAGCTTGCCAATATCCGTTAGTTGCACCAGTTGCCGAAACGAATGCAGCGGGTTGGCCGCTCTCCAGGCGAAAGGCCGGCGCCGTTCGGCGGGCAACGATTCCGGCAGCACGAAATAACCGTACAGCAGATTCAGCAATGCCAACCCACCGGCCACGTAGAACGGCAGACGCAGGTTGATGTCGCCAAGCAGTCCGCCCATCACCGGTCCGACGATGAAGCCCACGCCAATCATCGCACCGAGTGCGCCGAAGCGCTTGGCGCGTTGTTCCGGCGGGGTGATGTCGGCCACATACGCGTTGGCTACCGCGGCATTCGCCTGCATGGCGCCGCCGAACAAGCGCACTGCCAGCAACATCCATAACTCGGGTGCCAAAGCCGTGGCAAAAAAATTCAGCGCCAAGCCGCAAAAACCAAGCAACAGCACCGGACGCCTGCCGTACCTGTCCGACAAGGCACCCAAAATCGGCGACCCGAAAAAATTGGCGATGCCAAACGAAAACAGCACGCCACCGTACCAGAAGGCCTGATCTTCCTGCGATCCGGTAAATGTGCCGACCAGCGCCGGCAACACCGGAATGATCAGACCGATCGCCGCCAGATCAATCAGCACAACCAGCATGATGAATGGCAGTGCGGCGTTGCGACTCTTTCCCTGAGACGGGTTATTTGATTCCACTTCGATCACTTTCTCGCACCATTCGCGTTCCCGCTTAAAGCAGGAGAAGATGGGAAAGCCGATTTTGTCAGCTTCAGCAGGTAATTCACCAGATCAACCGGCCAACGGTCGATTTGCTGCCTGAATCGTTCCAGATCGGTAGCAAACAGCGCACGTATCGCTTCCTCATATCCCGGCTGGTTCCCTGCAATGATGGACATGAAACGGTACCCGGCTTCTTGTGCCCTGCGGATGCTGTCTTTGGTTTCATTGCTTCGCCTGGCTTCATCAACCAGTTTGCGCAGTGCTACCGAAGCGCCGCCCGGCTGACTATTTAACCATTCCCAATGTCGCGGCAACAATGTCACCTCACGACCAACGACACCCAATTTTGGGCGGCCAGGCCCACGCTGGATCTCTGCCTGATTCAACGAACTGTGCTCGTCAGATGCATGACGCAGCTTATTTCGCCCCTTGGAGATCGTTCCACGGAAGTCCAGTTCGATAGACTCACCCGTGTTGTCGTCGAAAACGAGCACAGGCTCAGTCGCTTCGCGATCAAGCACCTCCTTGACCTTGAGCAACACATGCTGCAACTCGCCTGATGCGATATATGCATTGCCGCTGAAAGCAGTACAACTCGAATTACTTGACTGGCGCATTTTGGAATCCCTCAGGCAACATCGAATGCCCGAATTTTACCCCGGCAAAATAAGATTCACAATATTACCAAGGTAAAAACCGAAGCTAGTCAAGCAAACTCGAACAAACCCGCTTTCCGGTTTTTCTGCACCTTGTTCCAATCGAAGATCTGACCATTCATCGCGACATACACACCGTGCGGCAACGTCTGTGCGGCAGCACAGGCAAAGCCAAAGTTGAACATCGCGTCCGACTCTGTCATTTCAAACGGGATCATCGAACCGGTCAATACAATGGTCTTGGCCAATTGCGTCTCGCCCAGCACCGTCGCCGTTTCGCGCATCGTGTCAGTGCCGTGGGTGATGACAATCGCCGTTTCCGGCGCGCGCCGGCAAGCGTCCAGCACGCGAGTGCGGTCGGCCTGCTGCATGTCGAGCGAATCCATCAGCGGCAATATTTCCAGCTCATGCGGCACGGTCACCCGCGCCCGAGCCAGCATCTGCGGCAGGTGGCTTGATGCAAAGCCGAGCGAGCCGGCAATTTCATCGTAATGTTTGTCCAGTGTGCCGCCAGCGGCAATAATGCGCAGGGTCATCGTTTTTCTCCGTCAGATCAGCGCCTTGGCACCGGGCGCCCGGGCGAAGCGCCACATCCTGCTCCAGCCCGGCGGCCACGGCAATTCCGGCCCGGCATATTCCGGCAAACCGCTACGTACCGGCACGACCGGCAAGGGGCCCGGCACCAGCGGATTGCGTCCGTTCAAATCCAGACTGTACATGTAGCCCGGCAGCAGCGCATCGCACACCAGCTTGAACCAGACCTTGTGCTCCTCGTCCTGACCTAGCGCCTGAGCCAGCCCTTCCGGATCGAATTTCGCCAAGGTACGGACCAGTTCGTCAGTGCCGGCACCGGGACTGTCGCCCCAACCGATTACCGGATTGAAAATGTAATCTGCACCGGAACCGTACCAGCCCTCGCGCCAGGGGCGCTGCAGCCAGTTGCGCGTGCCGGTAAACAGGTGCCAGCGCCAGTGCATGCCGGACGGACGCGGACAGGAATGCAGGTACAGCCGCTCGTAACCGGCGTCATGCAACGCCCGCATCACTGCCATCAGGCGCGCATGCGGCATACGGTCTGGCGACGCCAGACGAAACAGAATCGGTGCGCCATCCGCATGCTGTACTTCGTCGGTCGACAGATTCAAATCGAGCACGCGCGATTCGCTGCCGAAACGCGCCGATACCCAACCGGTCAGCAAATTGACCGACGTCAGCACGCCATAGCCGCGATAGCGATGAAAAATGACGGTGCCAGGTGCGATCGGTTTCATTCGATGGGTCGGAACACAAGAAACGGGTGATTTTAACCGGAGTGCAGGCATTGGAAATACTGGTGTCAGTATTCAAATAGAACCGCAGAGTGTCTGGCCTGAATGGCCAGTTATTCACTATACCCCGGCGAAAAGCTTTCAGCGACGGCTACAACCCGCGGAACTGCGAACAGGATTTAAAGACTTCCAGCGACGGCGCGACATTTTTCTGCCGACACCATTTGGCGGTCAGCTTCAGC
>JAYFNP010000254.1:0-3803 GCA_034933385.1 Burkholderiaceae bacterium
AACAGGCAAAGAAAACCCTCCGGCAGCAGATCGCCCGCGCCGGCTTGCGCCTGGCACAACTGCTCAACGAACTGTTGCGCTGAGATGGCGGCCGTCCGTTTTTTTATGTCAGGCGGCCAAGCGGTGCTTGCACTTTGCAACAGTGCCCGATTACACTCGGTCGTCATGCCTGCATGTGCGGGTGAGGACCGGCCTTGTGTCGGATGTATTTATTCCTGTTTGGGGTTGGACAACAAATGAGTGTCATTGGGATCATCGGCGGCAGCGGCGTGTACAACATCGACGGCTTGAGCAACCCACGCTGGAAGAAAATCGGCTCGCCATTCGGCGCACCGTCGGACGAATTGCTGTTTGGCGAACTCGATGGCCAGCCGGTCGTGTTCCTGCCGCGCCACGGCCGCGCGCATCGCGTGCCGCCGTCCGAAATCAATTACCGCGCCAACATCGATGCGCTAAAGCGCGCCGGCGTGACCGACATCATCTCGGTCGGCGCAGTCGGCTCGTTGCGCGAACATCTGCATCCCGGCATGTTCGTCATCGTCGACCAATTCATCGACCGCACGTTCGCGCGCGACAAGTCGTTTTTCGGCAGCGGCTGCGTCGCGCACGTCTCGATGGCGCATCCGGTCTGCCCACGGCTCGGCGACCATCTCGAGATCGCCGCCAAACAGGCCGGCATCGACGCGGTGCGCGGCGGCACCTATCTGACGATGGAAGGCCCGCAGTTTTCCACCCTCGCGGAATCGCAAATGTACCGCCAGTGGGGATGCGACGTGATCGGCATGACCAACATGCCGGAAGCCAAGCTCGCCCGCGAAGCCGAAATTTGCTACGCAACCGTGGCGATGGTCACCGATTACGATTGCTGGCATCCGGATCACGACAACGTCACCGTGTCGCAAATCATCACCGTGCTGATGGAAAACGCCGAACGCGCGCGTGCACTGGTCAGCCGCGTCGTGCCGCTGCTGTCGAATGACCGCGGCGCGATCGAATGTCCGTGCCGCTTCGCGCTCGAACATGCGCTGATCACCAGCCCGCAGGGGCGTGATCCGGAAATGATGGCAAAGCTCGGTGCGGTCGCCGGCCGGGTATTGAACCGATGAACGCGTCCGTGCTCGACGAAGCGGCCTTGCGACGCAGGATGGCCGAAAGCGCACGCCGGCTGATCGAACTCGGCCTGAACCGCGGCACCTCCGGCAATATCGGCGTGCGTTGCAACGAGGGCCTGTTGGTCACGCCATCTGGCATGCCGATTGACGACATGACGCCGGAATCGATGGTACGACTCGACATCAATGGCCACACGGCAAGCCGATTCCGGCCAAGCAGTGAATGGCGCATCCACCGCGACATCCTCGCCGCCCGCCCGGAAATCAGCGCGGTGGTGCATACGCACGCGACTTTCGCCACCACACTCGCCTGCCAGCAACTTGAGATTCCGCCGTTCCATTACATGATCGCGGCCGCTGGCGGCGATACCATCCGCTGTGCGCCCTATGCGCTGTTCGGCAGCCAGGCATTGTCCGATGCCGCACTCACTGCCCTTGAACAACGCAAGGCATGCCTGCTCGCGCATCACGGCATGATCGCGCTCGGCCGCGACCTCGACGAAGCGCTGGCCATCGCCGTCGAAGTCGAAGCGCTGTGCGAGCAATACTGGCGCGTGCTGCAAATCGGTACGCCGAAAATTTTGACAGAAGCGCAAATGCACGAAGTCATCGAACAATTCAGCCGTTACGGCCAATGGGCTGCCAACACATCTTCAACCGATTAACAAACCCTTCAGGAGCCGCCATGTCACTCATGTCCCGCATCCGCACCATTCCAGATTACCCCAAAAAAGGCATCCTGTTCCGCGACATCACGACGCTGCTGAAAGACCCGGTCGGACTGCGCATCGCGATCGACCAGATGGCTGCGCGCTACCAGAACATGAAGATCGACAAGATTGCCGCCATCGAATCACGCGGCTTCATCATCGGTGCCCCGCTGGCCTATCTGCTGGGCGTCGGCTTCGTGCCGATCCGCAAGAAGGGCAAATTGCCGGCGGAAACGGTCGGCAAGGACTACGAACTGGAGTACGGCGTCGACCGCATCGAAATCCACATCGATGCGATTGCCAGAGGCGAACGCGTGCTGCTGGTCGATGACTTGCTGGCCACTGGCGGCACCGCCGAAGCGGCGGCCAGCCTGATCGAAGATGTCGGTGGGGAAGTGGTCGAATGCGCATTCGTCATCGACCTGCCGGATGTCGGCGGCAATGCGCGCTTGCAGGAGAAAGGTTACAAGGTATTTGCGCAATGCGAGTTCGAGGGGGATTGAATGCAGGTTGAGACACTCCGCTGGCGCGATAACAAAATCGAAATGATCGACCAGCGCATCCTGCCGCTTGAGCTTACTTATGTCGCAGCCGATTCAGCCGCCGGCGTCGCCACGGCGATCCGCGACATGGTAGTGCGTGGCGCACCAGCGATTGGCGTGGCGGCTGCCTACGGTGTGGCGCTCGAAGCCTTACGCATGCAGGACAAGCTACGCGTAGTGTTCGACAACGCGCTGAACCAGGGCTTCGGCCTGCTGGCCGTCAGCCGGCCAACCGCCGTCAACCTGTTCTGGGCGCTCGACCGGATGCGCCGCGTCTGGCTAGCTGCCAGCGACCGCGCATTGCCGGACATCGCGCAGCGGCTGCTGGCCGAAGCACATGAAATACTGGCGGAGGATATCCGCATCAACCGCACCATTGGCACATACGGCGCCGCACTGCTGCCCGACGGCGCGCGTGTGCTGACCCACTGCAATGCCGGCGCACTAGCCACCGCCGGGCACGGCACCGCGCTCGGCGTGTTCCGCTCGGCGGTCGAAGCCGGCAAGAAGATTTCTGTGTTTGCCGACGAAACCCGTCCGTTCCTGCAGGGCGCACGGCTGACCGCATGGGAACTGCTGCAAGAAAATATTCCGGTGACGCTGATCACCGACAACATGTCCGGCCATTTGATGAGCCGTGACGAAATCGATGCGGTGGTGGTCGGCACCGACCGGGTCGCCGCCAATGGCGACGTCGCCAACAAGATCGGCACTTACATGGTGGCGGTGCTGGCGCAACGGCACGGCATTCCGTTTTATGTCGCCTGCCCGCTGTCAACCATCGACCTGTCGCTGGCGACCGGCGCCGACATCCCGATCGAAGAGCGTTCGCCGGATGAAGTCAAAGGCTTCCGCGACTGCCGCTGGGCGCCGGAAGGCGTCGCGATCCGCAACCCGGCGTTCGATGTCACCCCGGCGGAACTGGTCACCGGTCTGATCACGGAAAAAGGCGTGGTCGATACCGCCACGCTCGTGCGCGGCGGATTGGCGGAATGGATCGCCGATCATCAATAAAAAAACCGGCTGCAAGCCGGTTTTTCGTCAAAAATATACTACCACCTGTATTTTCATACCGCCGCTGAATACCTGGCCATGCCTGGATATTTTTCAATATACCCCGACGAATTTAGCCTAATGAACGCGGGAAACGGGGTCACGCGTTTTCCAGAATTCCGCCGATACAACGGCCAGTCAGTCCGACAGTTTGAGCGCCAGCTTCAGCGTCGGAGCAGCAGGCGCTAGCGCTGACTTTTCAGCTGGTTTGCTAGCATCCAATTTCTGGGCCGGCTTCTCGGCAGCTTTTCCAGCAGGCTTCAGTGCCGGCATCGCAGCAGGCATCTTGACCGGCTCGGCCTTGCCTTCGAGCATGCCGCCACCGAGCGAACGGTACAAATCAATCGCGTTCGTCAGCCGCAGCAATTGCGTTTGCACCAGCGTTT